>CALWDJ010000055.1 GCA_944376655.1 uncultured Clostridia bacterium | reverse complement strand
CTACCGCATTATTATCTGCGACGGAGACATTGTTGAGAAGAAAAACCTTGTTCGCCAGAACTTTGTGAAGCAGGACATAGGCAGAAACAAAGCCGCCGTGTTAGCAGAACGGTATGCCGGAGCCTTTGGTATCGAATGCGAATACATTCCCGAATATATAGAAAACGAAGCACGGCTTAAAGGACTTGTCCGTCCGGATTTCAGAAAATCTTATTGGAATAACACTGCCGAGACCCAAAGGGTAATCCTTATAGGCTGTGTAGACAACAATAAATCCCGCGCGCTGTGCCATAAGGTATTTTACGAAACGGAAAACCTTATCTACATAGATTCGGGCAACGGCGAAAGCACCGGTCAGGTGGTCTGCGGAGTAAGGCAAAAGGGCAGAACCGCATACAAGCCCGTCGGAACGCTTTATCCCGACATATTAAATACCGAGGATAAATTCCCGACCGAGCTTTCCTGTGCAGAACGCGCGTTATCTGCTCCCCAGTCGGTAACCGCAAATCTTACGGCGGCAACCGCCGTCACCTCTTTTCTTTACGATCTTCTTGTCGCCGGAGAGCTTAACACAAGGTATGTCACCTTCTCGTCAAGCCTTATAGCGGTAAGAGCCGAAACCGTAAAAAAGAGAAAGCGAGGTAAGAAAAAATGCGCGGAATAGAATTGCCGGCGGGCACCGAAAACCGGAAAAACAGCGGCGGCTTTTATATAGCCAACAGCGCGTTATTTACAACGGATAATCCTACAAGAGACTGGGATATGTTCACGGCGTTTCTGAGCGTTCAGCTCAAAGCTGTCTTTCCGAAGCTTACAGTCAAGCCGCACTATGAGGAAACGGAGAACGGCAGAAGGACATATGTATTCGCCCAAGACGACTGCTTAAAAATCATATTGGACGGGCAGGAGGAATATACAGCCGTCTTTCTTACGGCAGAGGATAATATGCGGGAATTTGTTTTTAATACCTGCCTTGATTCGCTTAAAAGAATTCTCCTTTTCGGCTGCGGCGGTTCCGTTTACCGGCGGATAAATTACAGAAAGGTTAAGAAGGCAGGAAATGACTGACGCAAATGCACAAAGCTTCTTTTGTATTGACGAGCTGACAGAGAGCAAAGCCAATCTTAAAAGGATTGCAGCGGTGATTGAAGAACAGTACCCTGTTTATCTTTCAAATAAAGGTACCGGCACAGGCGCCGGACGCACCGCGGCAGCCGAACTGTATATCGCGGCAATAGATATACAGAGCGAATTTCCTAAAATACTGCATTCTCTCGCGGAGTATGACGGCGGAGAGCTGTACGGCACCGCCTTAAAGCTTTCCGACGCCGTAAAGCGCTTTGACTTTTTAAACCGCACGAATTATCCCGAGCTTATCTCGGCGCTTTCCTCCTTCGCGGATATGCTGCCGGACGGAAATTCCGTTGACGCCAAGGCGGCGGCTCACCTTATGAACCGCATAAAAATGGGATATTTCCCTACCGATACGGAACACGTACGGCTCATTAAAAAGGCCGTGAGGTTTCCTAAGTCACAGGTCAATATCCTTGACCCCTGCTGCGGAGAGGGGCTTGCGTTCAAAACCTTTTCGGAGGGAGAAAACGCAGTAACCTACGGAATAGAGCTTGACGAAAACCGCGGACATACGGCGCAGGGCAATCTTGACCGCGCGGGGCTCGGAAGCTTTTTCCGTTCCTCCATACCGTTCGGAAGATTTCACGCGCTGTTCTTAAACCCGCCGTATCTTTCCTGCCCCGGCACAAACGGCAGCCGGCGTATGGAAAAGGCGTTTCTTGCGGATACCCTGCCGCTGCTTATGAAGGGCGGACTGCTTATATACATTATTCCCTATCACCGCGCGGATGAGTCGGTCTGCCGCACCCTGGCGGCATACTATAAAAACCTCTCGGTGTTCCGATTCCGTGACGGCGAGTTTAAAAAGTATAAGCAGATAGTCTTTTTAGGGCTCCGCACCGAAAAGCGGGAGGCAGGAGCTATAGCCGAAAAAATCGAACAGCTTTGCCTTACACCCGAAAAGATTCCTCTTATAGATACTGTCCCCGAGGAGCTTTATTCTCTTCCCGAAAAAGAGACCGAGGTGCCGTATTTCAGGGGTTCGGTGTTTGATTCGGCAGAGCTTTCAGAGTATCTTAAAACCTCTGACAGCCTGGATATCCTGTTTGAGCAGGCTCAGCTTGAAAGCAGGACGCGGCGGCCGCTTCTTCCCCTTAATCTGTCGCAGATAGGACTTATAGGGGCAATCGGACTGATGAACGGACTTGTGGACTGTGAGCATCCGCACGTTATAAAGGGACGCGTCATAAAACAGAAAAAAACAAATGTGATGGCTTCCGGAAACAGTGACAAGACTGAGCTAAGGGAGGTAGAGTCCAATAAAATGATATTCAATATCCTGACCCCGGACAGTTACATCACAGTAAATTGAAAGAAAGGAAAATAAAAATGAGCTTAACAGAAGAAAAATCCGCTTTCGCGGCGGCAAACCACGGGCTGGTATACAGCTTTTTAAAAGAGCGGGAGCTTCCCGAGGACGAATATTACGATACCGTCATATTCGCCTTTTTGGACTGCGTTATTAAAAACACAGACGGAGATTTTAAAGCGCGCGCCTACGCAGCGATGGCGAAAGCCGCAGACGATTTTTCAGCGGAATGGGAGCCTCATACCGTGAGCCTTTCAGATACGCCGGATTTTATACGTACAGTCGAAGAAACGCTTGCGGACGGCAGGGACAATATTTCTGAGCTGCTTGAGAGTATCCGTATGAAGCAGCTGCTTGCCTTCTTTGAAAAAAATGAACGGGAGACAGTTGCTCTTTTACTTGAGGGATTCACTCCCGCCGAAATATCCTTCAGGCTTAAGAAATCATGTACCGAGCTTGAGGGTATTATGAATAATATCCGGGCGAAAGCGGCAGCCATTCTGCCTGCCGCCGCCTGAAAGGAGTACGCGAATGGCATTTCACAAGCTTCTCACCGCTAAAATAAGGCTGTTTTTCAGTTCTCTGACGGCAAGGAAAGCAAAGCGCCGGCTTTTAACGGAATTCAGGAAAAATCCTCAAAGTGTTTCTGCTTTAAGTCTCGCATATGAGCGCTTTCTTCTGGCTTTGAGAAAAGAGCAGGAGTACGCGGTAGCTCTAAAAGCAGTGCGCGTTCGGTTTTCCCGACGCCCTATACTTCCCGTCAGGCTGAATATCGAGAGTTATACGGTAAGCCGCAAAGCCGGGGAAATATTATCCGAAACGGATGTTGTCTGCGCGCTCGAACGCCACAGACACTGTGACTGGGGATATATAAACGCCGACGACTGGGAAAAATGCAACCTATGCGCCCGCGCCGGATACGGATATACATACTCACGTCACAAAACCGCCGGAGGCAGATTTTTCTGTATACTTACAGACTGTAAAAGCCTTAAAACAAAAATAGTAACAGAGGAGGAATTACTTGATGCAGGCAGAAATAATACCGGAGCTGCTCATAAAAAATCTGAGGGCGGTCCCCTCAAAAAAGCCGGATAAGCATATAAAAAGGCTTAAAAAACAGTCTCCCGGCGCCGCTTACCTTTACAGAGAGGTTATTCTTCCCAAAATATACGGAAAAACGGTAAACACCAATGACCTTGATATGTCCGCCTTTGAACTTGAGGATATAGAAACCGTATGCAGATATTACGAGGATAATCTGTCGGTCTGCCGCAGGGAAAACAAACCGCTGCTTGATCTGTATGAGGCGCTTAAAAGCGAACTTCCCAAATCAAAGCCGACGGAATTTCTATAAAGGAGCGATCACATGTTTCAGGATAAAATATCAGATATTTCGCACGATATGTCCGTTTTATCTATGGATAAAATTCTCTATGACAGCGGATTTCACACCGCGGAAAGCGATATAGACAGTGACTATGAATATGAAATCTTCTCAGACGCGCTTTTTAGTATGGACGGATATGCAGAGGAAGACGAAGACAGCGACTGCTGTATATAATGTCTACTGAATAAAAGAAAACTCAAAAAATCCGAAATATAAAAAGTGCTGTTTCAAAAAGGCAGTCA
>CALWDJ010000054.1 GCA_944376655.1 uncultured Clostridia bacterium | reverse complement strand
AAATCGTGGCGCAGCCGCTAATGTGGCTTATGCTCATCACAATAGCAATAGGAATGTGCTTGATGAATGGGTATTTATAGCGGATAATTACCCCAATATACAAAGCGCCGTCATATCCGCAAAAAGCGACGATTCGGTTATAGGCGTCTCAACCGGAGTAACCCCTGACGCGGGCGAGTTTATCGCCTGCCTTCAGTACGATTACGGTACTATTATTTCCCAGTTTGACAATAACAGCTATTCTCATAATTTTTATCTGATAAATAAACCGGTAGCGTCGACTGTTTTCCGTGAGATGGAGAGCTTTACGGTGGCGTATAAGCTCATTTCGGAGCGTGAGGGAGAGTTTCTCGGCATACTGTTTCTCAATTTCAAGCGTTCCGAATTCCGGGATATGATAGGGCTGTCGGTGCTTTCCTCAAAAGAAAATTTCTTTATTGTAAATCAGTATGACAGTGTGGTGCTTCAGGCGGGGGATTTTTACAGGCCTGATGAACTGAGCTACGGAGGAGTAGCGCGCGGATATAACAAAACAGAAGATAAAATAGAAATTTACGGCGGAAACGAAAGCGGCGCGCCGTATAAAACAATTCTCACGGGCGCTGAAAGCGTGGGATTATGGACAATTTACGCGGAACGCGTGAGCTTTATTCTCGCCGCGGTCTGTTTCCTGTTTATTCTGATTGTTTACTGTTATGTGCTGTTTGTAAGCCTTTATCAGAATAATACGATAAAAAAGAGCCGTAAAATCCTTGAGGGACATAATAAAAATGACATAAACCAGGCGCTTATAGAGGATTCCTCGTCGCTTGAGGGGCTTGTTTCAAAGCAGGTGATATACGCCGACAGTCTTGAGAAGCAGAACAGCGACCATATCACGCTTATAAAGCGCAAGGTGATAGCGGACCTTTTCACGTCAAACGAGCCTTTTGAAGAAAATCTTAAAAACGATCAGTTTGACCGGATAGGCATTAAAACGGATCAGTATTTTGCGGTTATTTCCTTTGCTTTTGACCTGTCAGGTGCTTCCGCCGAACCGACACATAAAACCGAGGACGCGGAGCTGCTCCGGTTTGTAGCCGAGAATATTTTCAGGGAATACACCGGATGTGACGCGCTTCTTATTAAAAATACGGTTGCCTGCCTTGTTTATGATGTAAACGAATTTGATGTTGAGAGTCTCAGGAAGCATTCGCAGCAGGTCGTCGATATCTGCGACAGGGAGCTCGCTTTCAGCTTAAGGTGCGGCATAGGCAATATTGTTTTCGGAGTAAACAACCTTCCCGAGTCTTATTACAGGGCGGTATGCGCGCTGGAAAATTCCGAAAAAACCGGCAGAATTTTATGCGATTACACGGAAAGCGACAGTATAAGGGACCGCAAATCCGATTACGCAAAGGCGATAGAGGAAAAATACCATCTTGTCAATCTTATAAAAACACAGGATTTTGAAAACGCCCGAAAGGTGCTCGCGGTGCTTATTGACACGCTTGCGGCGGATCCTGGAATATCCGATTATTCCTTCCGGCTTCAGGTGTACGAGACGGTCTGCGCGGCAATCGATAATATTTTCTCTTATGCTGAAGTGTATGACGAAAAGTCAAAGGATAATTATGAGCAGGCGAGGAAAATACTCTACTGCTACCATATAGCCGAGCTTAAAAATACGGCGCTTTCGGTTTTTGATTCGGCGCTGATGCACGCCACACAGCAGAGCGTACACCAGGATTTGTTCATAGATACTGTGTGCAGGATAGTTGAGGAAAACTATCCGAATCCGGATATGTCGGTCAGCTTTATCGCCGAAAAGATGAACCAGAATCCGAGAACTCTTTCGGCTAAGTTTATAAAGAAAACCGGAAGGGGACTGCTTGACTATATTCACAGCGTGAGGATAGAGCACGCGAAAGCCCTTCTTGCCAAAAATAAATCGGTGCAGGAGGTGTCGGAGCTTGTCGGCTACGAGACGCCGAATACATTTATACGGGTCTTCAAGCGTTACTGCAATATAACGCCGGGAAGCTATCAGGAAATTCACCGAAAAAAATAATTGTTTCAGCGTTATAGGCGGGCGCCGCATTTTGCGGCGCCCGCTTTCGGCAATACCGTGTTTGGATATTATGTATATAATTTATTTAATTTATATCGGATTTTGGTATATAAGCGGAAAACAGAAGATTGTTTAACATAGGGGAAAGTGATAAATTAAAAAAGGAGCCAATAAAAAATACGAAAGGAATATTTTTATGAAAACAAAAAAATTTATTTCCCTTTTTGCGGCTGCCGCCTTGGCGGTTATATCAATACTTCCCGCTTCCGCAGAGGAAGGAGACGCCAAAGAAGTCCGTCCGAACTGGTTTGACTCGGACCAGAAAACCGCATGGTGGGCGACCGATTCTTATGACGGAGTGAACAACGAATGGCGTTATTCCATAGATGCGGAAAACGGAAAATGGACATACACTATGCACAGCAACCTGTATGATTACGGTACGGCTTCGAGCAACGGCACGGCGTACAGCATAGACCTTGACGAAACTCCGTATCTTAATTTCACGTCGGAAATGGTCGCGGAAAGCAGCAAAATAAGGCTTCGGCTTGAAAACAGCGTTGAAGTTGCGGCGGTTCAGCCGGGTAAAAGCAATATTTCGGTAGACCTTTCGGCGAATGAGGAAATACTCAAATATGCCGACAGCAATAACTGTATTTACGTATTCGGCATTGAGTATACGACCGACAAGTTTTACGGCGGAGAAAGCATTTCGTTTGAGAATTTTGTATTTTCGTCTAAGCGCGGCGAGAACGCTATCCGCAAGGACTGGTTTGATTCTTCAAGAGATACCGACTGGTGGAACGACGATCAGCGCTTCGATCCTTCGTCAGGCAATAACAGAATAGAAATAAGCCACCCGGAGGGATACAAATGGCAGCTTAAATTCCGCTGGTGCGGCACACAGCGCGCTGATTGCATAGCAGATATAAAGATGCTTAATCTTGATTCTTTTGACCGGCTGTGCTATGATATGAACAACGATAAGGCGACGGATATGTATCTTATACTTATACCGTTTGCAGGCGATACCGCGCAGTGGGACAACCGCCTTTACGTGAAGCTCGGAACTGTGGCACAGGGAGAATCGTCGGGCGGCTTTGAGCTTTCGTCATACGAAGAAATCAGAAATGCCGCAAATTCCGCAAACAGCATATATATTACAGGCATAGCTTTCGGTCTTGAGGGATTTGTCACCGATGATACAATGAATTTGAAGGACCTTTACTTTGCCCCTGAAGACGTAACGTCTTCCGCTGAATTCTCATATCAGGGCGGCGGAATTTCAAAGATTTCGGACGGAACGTCGGTCACCTTTACGGCTGATGTTGCGGTTACGGGCGACCCGTCTGTTACCTATAAATGGCATGTCGACGGCGTTCAGACCGATGCAAACGGTTCGGAATTTACTGTTCCGAACGATACGGTAGGCAATCACAGCGTTTACGGCGTAGTGTGCGTCGGAGATGATTATTATACCGCGGCGCGCTATGTGTCTGAAACCGTTTCCTACGGCGCGTATATGGAAGCCGATGTCAGTTTGGACGGCAAGGTAAACGCCGGGGATCTCAGCACCATGCGCATAAAGCTCATTACCGGCGAGACGCTGTCAGATATTGAAAAGCTGTCCGCGGACCTTAACGAGGACGGGGAAGTGGATATTCTCGACCTTATTAAAATCAAAAAGCTGATGTCGGAAAACGTCGGCTGAAATAAATAAAAAGGACTGATTGTTTTGGAAAAATACGCATGGAAAGCCATCCTCAAAGAAGGCAAAAAGGAAGAATATGTAAAAAGGCATAATGAGATCTGGCCTGAGATGCTCGAGGTGCTCGAGGCGGCGGGAATAAAGAATTACACAATATGGAACACGGGGAATGAGCTTTTCGGATATTACGAGTGCGAAAAAGGCGCGGATTATGCCGCGGCTGTCCAGAATGAAAGTCCGGTAGTGGCAAAATGGAACGAATATATGAGCGATGTGATGATAATGGAAGCGGATCCCGTAACCGGCGCACAGCCGCTGCTCGAAAAAGTTTTTTCTTTCAAATAAATAGTGACTTTTCCGGCAGGTTGTATTATAATCTTATTTGATAAATTTATTATTTGGAGTTGTTATTATGGATTTTCCGCTTAATTTTATAAAGGCAGGGGATAAATTCACCACCATAGAGGAGCATGTGCCCGCGCCCTTATTCCGCCGTACCTTTACGGCTGATAGGGAAGCGGCCTCTGCCGAATTGATTATTACCGGACTCGGATATTACGAGCTATTTGTCAACGGCAAAAAAATAACCAAGGGTCCGCTTGCCCCTTACCGCAGCAA
>CALWDJ010000053.1 GCA_944376655.1 uncultured Clostridia bacterium | reverse complement strand
TCCTTGCACTTATTATACCATAAATCACCGCTAAAGTCACTATTTATGCCGTTTTGCGGTTTATTCAGTAGACATTAAATATGCCTCCGGATTTTTTTAATTTATAAAAATAAAAAACCGGTCTTTCCTCCGAATTACAGAGTTAAGACCGGTTCCTTGCAGTTACCGTATTTAATTTACTGTCGCTTTAAGTCGCCTTAAAACGCAAAAAAGACCGGATTCCTCCCGTAAAGGGAAAAATCCGACCGTTGTAATCAGACAAATATCACGCCCGTAAACCCGTGGGCTGATATCACACTCAAACCATATTACAAAAATATTATATCTTCTTTTAAAATCTTTGTCAACCGGAAATACGGTTTTTTGAGAGTCACTCAATAAACCGAGCACTTTGATCGCTTACATGCGCTATATTTCAAGAATCATTTTTTTAAGTCTTATTATATCTAATATATCAACGCTTCCGTCACTTGTGATATCTGCAGCAGTCAAGTCTATGCCGTCATTATTGCCAAACAGAATTACGGTAAGAATTGAAAGGTCAGCAGCATTAAAAAAGCCGTCAGAATCAAGGTCGCCTAAATATTTGTACGGAAACCCGTTTGCAGCAGCATAATTTTCCGCATCACTCCCCCTGATGCAGTATATAACTGTCTCACAGCTTGCGTCAAATGCCGTTTTTGCTATAAATCCGGCGCTGCCCGGAAAAACCGCTTTTTTAATACCTGTACCGGCAAAAGCGCCGAAGCCGATATAGTCAGTTTCAGGGGAAAAGCGTGCCGAAGTCACCGCGGTGTTTCTGAAAGCGCTGTCGCCCACGGCGGTTACTTTTCCCAGATCAAGTTCTCCTTTAAGTCCCGAGTTTTCAAAAGCGCTGTTTCCTATCTCGGCAACGCTGTCCGGAAGCTCGACCGTCTCAAGGCTTACGCAGCCTTCAAAGCTGTGTTCCCCTACGGCAGTTATCCCTTCGCAGAGCGATACTTCCCTGAGCGCCGTCATTCTGCTGAAGGCGTATGCCCCTGTCCTGCCTTCGGCACCGATTATCTCAAGCCTTTGAGCCTTATTCTTAAGTTCCGCCCAGTCCTGTTCATAATATCCGCTGCCGTAATCCTTAAGATATGTGTTTCCGCTTACGGTAAGCGTTTTAGTGTCCGGATCGTATTTCCAGTAATCATTTCCGGATATTCCGCCCCTTAATGTTTTTATTGAAACCGGCGTTGTGCAGGGCGACGCAGCGGTAGTTTCCGTCGCGGCATAACGCTGATAGAAGGTGTATGTGGTATCCGGTTCAAGTCCGGTAAACACCGGACTGCTCTGCCAGCTTTCAGCGTCAGCACTGTATTCAAGACCGTCATAAGAAACAAGCGAAATTTCGGTAAGCCCCGTTTTTTCAGCGGCGGGAAGCTCAAGCGGCACAAAGTTTTCGTTATTTTCCGCGGCACTGCCCGGAACGCCGTATACCTTGATTTTTTTGCCGGCGGAATTTTCAAATGCATTATAGGTCTCTTTTGCGCTCGGCGGCAGAAAAACCGCATCAAGCGGAGTAGAATAAAACGCGTAAGCCCCGATTTTTTCAATATTGCAGCCGAAAATCACATTTTTCAAGCCGCTGAGGGTAAAGGCTTTTTCCCCTATTGAGAGAAGTGTATCAGGCAGTCTTACAGACTCAAGTGAGCTGCAGCACGCGAAAGCCTCGTCACCTATCGATGTAAGCGTATCGGGCAGCTCAACAGACGAAAGCGACTTACAAAAGCCGAAAGTTCCGTTACTGATTTCGGTCAACCCTTCCGGCAGTGTGACAGCGGCAAGCGAATCACAGAAATTGAAGGCCTTCTCGCCTATACAGGTTATGCCCTCAGGTATATCGAGTGTTTTGACTGCCGTCATATAAAAAGCGCCGCCGCAGATTTCCGTATTCGAGCGGGGAAGTACGATTGTTTCAAGTTCATTGCAGTTTCCGAACGCATATTCACCGATACTTTTAAGGTTTCCCGTTTCAAAGCGCACCTCGGCAAGCCGGATGCAGTATGAAAAGGCTTTTTCTTCTATTATTTCAACGCTTGCCGGTATTTCAACAGCTGTTATGCAGGAGTTTTCAAATGCCTGCTTTCCTATCCGCACAATCGTATCAGGAATGTCTGCTGACGAAAAATAGAGATTCCGGAAGGCGCAGTTTCCCACCGAAGTAACGCCTTGTGAGATCTTTATATGCTCTATTTTTTCCGCGTCACAATACCACGGAGCAAATTCCGAATTGTCGGTATATCCATAATCGTACATATCTCCGCTGCCTTCAATATACAGCGTAGAGGTTTCCTCATCGATATACCACGATAAATCATCTCCGCAGTTTTTTACCGCACCCGCAAAAACCGTGACCGGAAGAACATTCCCTATTACGCACAAAACCAATATTATGCTTATGAGTTTTTTCATTAACACCACTCCTGTTATATGAAAAATCCTTTTGTCTTCTTTTTGTCAGAAAATTGCCGCTCTGCGATATTACAACACTTTGTAAAATTATTTTAATAATATCTTTTATTGATATTATTGGTATTTCACTTGTCCGATTTCATAATACAGTACTAATTTGGATATGTCAACCGCAAATATGGTTTTTATATGTTGAGCAGGTTGAAAATAAAAACTCGATAAAAAATTGAAGAAGTAAACTGTATATGATATGATTGAGACAACAGTGTTATAAAAAATCCGACTTGCGGTGAGGGAAATTTCAAAATACACCGACTAATAAGTGAAAGGACAGTTAATAACCTTTTGGAAAGGAGGATGCCAATGGATAACGGTGCAGTCAGCTACCGCCGTTTCCTTGAAGGAGATGATGACGGATTTGTAGAGATAATCAAGGACTATAAAGACGGACTCATGCTGTATCTGAATAACTATGTGCAAAACATTCATATAGCCGAAGACCTGATGGAAGATACTTTTGTCAGAATAGTTGTAAAGAAACCCCATTTCTCCGGCAAGAGCAGCTTTAAAACATGGCTTTATGCCATTGGCAGAAATATTGCGGTTGATTATGTAAGAAAAAACGCAAAAATTTCCGAAATTCCGGCAGAGGAAGCCTCAAATATCTTAAGAGATGAAACAGATGTTGAAAATGAGTACCTGAGAGACGAGCATAAGATAACCGTCCATAAAACTCTTAAAAAATTAAATTCTGATTACGGTAATGTGCTTTACCTGATTTATTTTGAAAACTTCAGCATAGCGGAAACCGCGGCAATTATTAAAAAATCCTATAAGCAAACCGAAAATCTTTTATATCGGGCAAAACAGTCATTAAAATCTCAACTTGAAAAGGAGGACTTTGTTTATGAAGAATTATAAAGAAGTTGCCGACAGTGTATTTGAACGCAGAGAACAGTATGAAGCTCTTAAAAGGCGTAAAAGACAAATTATGTTTCGTACGCTAACTCCGATATGCTGCGTATGCCTGATCGCGTTTACAGGGGTCAGACTATTGAAAAGCGGAATATTCACGCATGAGATACCCGCAAGCCCGTCCGAAAGCATTTCAAGCGGTACGGACAGCAAAAATCCGCAGTCAGACAACACCTCAAGCGACAACGGCAAAAATTCATCTCAGCCGGAAAGCGGCAACAATGAATATGACAATGTGAGCGGCAGTCAGGCAAGTAGTTTCGATATAGGAGGAGTGGTTTATTATAACGGAAGATGGTACGTCCAAAAGGATACAGCCAGAGAAGAATGTGTTGTTGTCAGAGATAAAAAAATAGGCACCGGAAATGATTTTGAAGGAACCTATAATTATGAATGTCGGAAAAAACTTTATGAAGAGCACGGACTCGAATACAGCAGTGAATATTATATAGAATCTGAAATATATACCGTAAAAGACAATCCGGATTTGCTTTGTGTAGTATCCAACGGCGTTTTTATTGTACTTGAAGCGGAATAGTATTTTTTAATATAGCAATATAAAACTTAACTTTCAAATATAAAATGTAAGACCGGCAAAAATCTTTCTACCACTTTGCTAAAATTTTGCCGTAGACCAGTTTTTTTAAATAGCTGTACTTTGTCACGGCGATTATCACCCGGTCGCCTATGCGGAAATCCTCGTCGTACTGCTTGGGAGAATAGCTGCAAAGACAGTCGAGATTGTCCTCAAGCCGGCAGAAAACACCGCCGCTGTATTTTCCGGTTATAACCGACGCTCTTCTTGAATGCAGAGGATGCCGTGCTTGAGCTCCGTCAAACGGATGCGGCTGCGCCTCCTTTACGGATATGCGCAGTGTGCCGCTTTCCGAATCGTAAGATTTTACTACCGCCTCTTTTGTGTCGCCCGTGCGGAAATGTTCACGCAGATCGTTTATCATAGCATAAGACACATCCTTTGCATCTAAGGTTACATCAAATCCACCGCAGGTGCAGAGCATTTTATGCTGACCTACCGCCGTCACAAGGCATTCTGCACGCCTGCCGGTTTTAGGCGCTAACCGCAGAAAAGCACGACGGCGTATCTGCAAAGCCTTGCGCCTTGAAGCGGTACAGCATTCGTTTTCGCGGTCTATGCCGATTATCACATAGTCGGTCAAGGCTCCCGCCATCGACCGCAGCGCGTGAGGCGGCCGGTGCTCTGACGGGTCGAACCATATCTCATTTTCGGGTATCAGTATTTTTACCCGGTAGGATATAACCACAAGGCAAAGTATATTTTTCTGCTCAAATCTGCCGGTCTCCTCGTTTTTAACATTGACGCTTATACTGTCTGTACCGGCGACCTTACCTGTAAGCAGAGAACCGGCTCTGTACGACGCGTATATTGCGTTCCATTCCTTTCTCTGCTCTTCTGACAGATCCTTGTCAAGCTCTGAAAGATTCAGTTCATTAAACTACATTTCAGTTTCCTCCGTAAAAATGATATTTTCCGTTCCGCTTTACCGCGAAACGGTATTCGCCGGAAATTTTAAGCAAAGGTATCTGCTTTTCATCTTCGATTACAAAGATAACGATCCGGCTTTTTACCGACCTCCTTTAGTTTCTTACTCGGAACTTATGATTGTTCGGTCCTTCCCGAAAAGATTTTTTTCCGGTACTAT
>CALWDJ010000052.1 GCA_944376655.1 uncultured Clostridia bacterium | reverse complement strand
CTTATACAGTCTCCTATCACGAGTCCGGTCAATTCAATCTGGTCCCTTCTGCCGCCGGTTGTGGCGATAGGTCTTGCACTCATCACAAAAGAAGTTTATTCCTCACTTTTTCTCGGTATTGTAACCGGAGGCGTGCTGTGCATGCTTTCATCGACTCCTGTTTTGGTGGGCGAGGAAGAAAGCCTCGGCCACGGTTTTACGGCACTTTTTAACGCAGTAGTCAATGAAGGAATAATCAAAAATCTTTCCGATTCGTGGAATGTGGGAATTCTTGTTTTTCTTGTGGTTCTCGGAATAATAGTGGTTCTGATGAACAAGGCGGGCGGCAGCCGGGCTTACGGAGAATGGGCGGTTCGACGGATCAGGACAAGAAAGGGAGCGTCTCTCGCAACCTTTGCTCTGGGTGTCCTTATATTTGTTGACGATTATTTCAACTGCCTTACAGTCGGTTCGGTTATGCGTCCCGTTACCGATACTCACAAGGTTTCCCGCGCCAAGCTGGCATATCTTATCGACGCTACCGCGGCGCCCGTTTGTATTATAGCGCCGATTTCCTCGTGGGCGGCGGCGGTCAGCGGTACGGTAGAGGGAGTAAACGGTATTTCGCTTTTTATTCAGACAATTCCGTTTAACCTTTACGCGCTGCTCACTATTCTTATGGTAATTCTCATGTCAACTCTTGATGTTGATTTCGGGCCTATGAGAAGACATGAACTGAACGCCAAAAACGGCGACCTTTTCACTACCGGAGAGACACAGTACGCAACGGAAGCCGAGGCTCCGGTCACTTCAAAGGGAAAGGTAATAGACCTTGTTCTTCCGGTAATAATTCTTATCATACTCTGTGTCACCGGAATGATATATACCGGAGGATTTTTCTCCGGTGAAAGCTTTGTTAATTCGTTTGCCAACTGCGACGCCGCTTACGGGCTTTCAATAGGCTCGATAGGCGCGCTCATACTCATTGTTATTTACTTCCTTATACGCAGGGTTCTTACTTTTAAAAACTGCATGGTGGCCGTGCCGGAAGGCTTTAAGCAAATGGTTCCCGCCATACTCATACTGACTTTCGCGTGGGCGCTTAAATCAATGACCGGACTGCTTGAAGCAAGCACATATGTTTCGTCTATTGTTGAATCGGCAACAGCCGTAAAAATCCTTCTTCCGGCTATTTTATTTGTTGTCGCCGTCGGTCTTTCTTTCGCGACCGGTACTTCATGGGGAACTTTCGGAATACTTATTCCTATTGTTACCGGAGTATTTGAAAGCGAGCTTGCGGGCGTGTCCGCCGGCGGAACGATTCCGACAATGGTTGTCATCTGCATTTCCGCATGCCTTGCCGGAGCGGTCTGCGGCGACCATTGCTCACCGATATCGGATACAACTATAATGGCTTCAACAGGCGCGCAGTGCGACCATGTCAACCATGTTTCAACGCAGCTGCCATACGCAATGTCGGTTGCCGCTATTTCACTTATAGGTTATCTTGTTGCCGGCTTTGTACAGAATGTTTTTGTGATTCTCGGCACCGGAATCGTTCTTTTAGCGGCGTTTATCTTCGCGATGTATTTGATTAACAGGCGTTCAAAGGCTTAATTGTATAAAATTAAGTTTATTCTTTAACCGGACAGCCGCAGTTTTAAACGCGGCTGTCTTTATCTCCGCTGACGGTTGTATTTTAATTTGATTGACAAAATGTCAGTTTTGGAATATAATATGTTCATATAAACTATTGAGAGGAACGCTTATGTTATTTAAAAGACACATATCGTTTTTTATTATAGCTGCTCTTGTGCTTGCGCTTTTCGCAGGCTGCAAAGACAAAGATGCCGACTCAAAGCCTGCCGAAAGCACTGACACTACCACTAATATCTCAAGCAGTCAGGAGCCGGATACTTCTGATGATACGGAAACTTCCGAGCCGGATGTTTCTGACAGCAGTGTCGATTCTTCATCTGAAAAAGAGCCGTCATCTGTTCCGTCATCATCATCACAAAGCAATGAACCGCATCTTCACGCTTATAAGATAACGCGAATAGCGCCTACCTGCATGTCTGAGGGTTATACTTTATATCAATGCAGCTGCGGCGCGGAAAAGCGCGAGGATTTTCTTCCTGCCAAGGGTCATACATGGGGAGAATGGAAGGTCGATCAAGAGCCGACATTTACGGAACTCGGCAAAAAAGAGCGAAGCTGCACGGTCTGCGATCAAACCGAAACGGAAGATATACAAAAGCTCAGCGAAGATGACTTTATAGATGAAATTCATAAACTTGTGAATGAGAAGCGAAAAGCAAATAATATAGCTGAATTAAGATACCGCAATGATATTCAGGAATGTGCGGATATATGCGTTTCCGAATTGATGAAAAATTCGGAAAATATTGATTTGTATAATCCTGATTATTCCGCATTGCTTAATGAACACGGAATAGTGCATAAACATGCAAAAGGTAATATTGCCGTAGGTTCTCCCGATGAGAATACCGTTATATCAAATTTAATGGATAAGGAAGAGAGCAAAAATAATATTCTTTCTTCCGATTTTACAGGTATGGCAGTAGGAGTTGCGGAAAAGGACGGAACGTACTACTGGGTACTGCTTTTTATCGGTTAGTTTAAAAGATTACAGCTGAATACTCAAAACCGCGGATTGTGCCGCGGTTTTGTTTTATATCTGATTGACAAATCATAGCTATAAGGATATACTATATTTATTAAATAAACGGGGGTATGGCTTTTTGGATAAGGTCAGTGAGATTTTCGGCAGTATGGTTTTCAACGATTCGGTTATGCTTGAACGTCTGCCCGAAAGCACATATAAAATACTTAAAACAGCTATTAAAGAAGGCAAGGGAATAGACAGCAGCATTGCCGATACGGTAGCGTCTGCCATGAAGGACTGGGCGATAGAGAAGGGCGCGACACATTATACCCACTGGTTCCAGCCGCTGACCGGTATCACCGCCGAAAAGCATGACAGTTTTATTTCGCCGACAGACGACGGACATATAATTATGGAGTTTTCCGGCAAAGAGCTTATCAAAGGCGAGCCGGACGCTTCGTCTTTCCCGTCGGGCGGGCTTCGCGCTACATTTGAGGCGCGCGGCTATACCGCGTGGGACCCGAGCTCATATGCCTTTATAAAAGACGATACCCTGTGCATACCTACCGCGTTCTGCTCATACAGCGGCGAGGCGCTTGACCAGAAAACACCGCTGCTTCGCAGTATGGACGCTATAAATAAGCAGGCGCTCAGAATTGTAAAGCTTTTCGGAATGAACGATGTAAAGCGCGTAAATACGACCGTAGGCCCCGAGCAGGAATATTTCCTTGTCGATAAGGCGGCGTATGACAAGCGCCCCGACCTTATATACTGCGGCAGAACGCTTATTGGAGCCATGCCGCCTAAAGGTCAGGAGATGGACGATCATTATTTCGGTGTTTTAAAACCGCGCATTGCCGCTTTTATGCGCGAGCTTGATACGGAGCTGTGGAAGCTCGGTGTGCTCGCAAAAACCGAACATAACGAGGTTGCCCCCGCGCAGCACGAGCTTGCCCCGATATATACGACGACCAATATCGCCGCCGACCATAATCAACTCACAATGGAAATTATGAAAAAGACCGCCCTTCGCCACGGTCTTGTCTGTCTGCTTCACGAAAAGCCTTTTGACGGGGTGAACGGAAGCGGAAAGCATAATAACTGGTCTCTTTCAACAGATACTGGCGTAAACTTTTTAAGCCCCGGAAAGCACCCCGGAGACAATCAGCTCTTTCTGCTGACGCTCGCGGCGGTTATAAAGGCGGTTGATGAGCATCAGGACCTGCTGCGTATTTCGGTAGCTACCGCCGGAAACGACCACAGACTCGGCGCAAATGAGGCGCCCCCCGCCATTATATCAATGTTTTTGGGAGACGACCTTGCCGAACTGCTGTATTATGTTGAGAACGGTATGCACCATGACGGCGCCAAGAAAATAAAAATGAAGCTGGGCGCCGATATAATTCCGCTTTTCGGAAAGGATAATACCGACCGCAACCGTACCTCACCGTTCGCGTTTACCGGAAATAAGTTTGAGTTCAGAATGTTAGGCTCGGCTTCTTCTATATCCGATACAAATGTTATGCTCAATACTATGGTTGCCGATGTTTTCTCAGAGTTTGCGGACAGGCTCGAAAAAGCCGATGATTTTGACAATGAGCTTCACAGTATTATCAAGGATACGATTTCTAAGCATAAGCGCATTATATTCAACGGAGACGGTTACTCCGATGAGTGGAAAGCTGAGGCGAAAAAGCGCGGACTGCTCAATCTTGAAAGCACTGTTGACGCGCTTCCTCTGCTTAAAACGGAAAAGAATATAGCAATGTTTGAAAAGCACGGTGTTTTAAGCCGTGCGGAGATAAACTCAAGAGTTGATATCGTGCTTGAAAATTACTCAAAGATTCTTCATATTGAAGCTCTTACGCTTATTGAAATGATGAACAGGGAAGTTATTCCCGCTATAAGCGAATATACCAACCGCCTGTGTACCGGACTTATAAACAAGCGCAGTCTCGGAATTAAGTTTGACGATCTTGCGGATACCGAGATAATAGCGAGACTTTCCGCGGCAGGAACAGAAATTTATAAGCTGACCGGAGATCTTAAAATGACGGTAATGTCTGCCGAGAAAATTCCGGATATGCTTGAACGCGCTACTAAATATCACGATGAGGTTTTAAGACTGATGAATGATATACGCAAGTATTCAGACAGTGCGGAGGCGGTTGTCTCAAAAGATTGCTGGCCTTATCCGAATTACGGTGAACTGCTTTTCAGCATATAAAATTATACAGTAAATCGGCGGGTGCCTTTTGGCACCCGCCGCTTGTTTTGCGGATAAACCTTATGGATTATCAGCAGCCGCATCCGCAGCTGTTGTCGCAGCCGCAGCCGGAGTTTGCGCTGTTGCCGCTGAAGCCGCAGCCACCGCAGCAAACAAGGATGAGTATCAGGATTATGATCCAGGTACAGCCGTTTCCACCAAAGCAGTTGTTACACATATTAAAGACCTCCTTTTTTGTCTTCATCACATACTATGCGGGTCTTATAATTTAT
>CALWDJ010000051.1 GCA_944376655.1 uncultured Clostridia bacterium | reverse complement strand
AGCGGAGCTACAGGCAGTGCGGTTATGTTCAGCTTAATTATGACCGCCTTAGAAAACAAGCTTGATCCGTGGCGATATTTAACCTGGCTGATGAAAAATTCTGAAACTGTTAAAGATGTAGAAGAACTTCTGCCCTGGAACGCACCCGACGCTTGCAAAATTTAACAATTCTCTTTATCTGCCGTACTATCTACGGCAGGTATTTTTATATGCTTTTAGGTTTGACGCTTACACACCATAGTCAGCAAAGTCGGTAATTAACTGTTTATGAATTGAATCAGAAAATACAGTTAAATTCTCGTCCAGTTCAAAAATGTTGATAGCGTTAGACTTCATTGCTTGTGCAATATAAGTCTTTACTCGTGTCATTAAGAAAGCACGGAAGAAGGAAATTAGTTTCTGTTGACCAAGATAATTTTCTGTTCCTACAAGTTTTAAAAGTAATTTTCGGCTATCTTCGGCACGAAGGCTCATTTCGCCTGATGCGCCGATGGAAATGGGAAAACCATACGTAGGCTCAATATACTGCACCTTGCTATCAGTACCCCATTTAATACTCATTTGTTCCGTTTTATTGATAAAGTAAACTTCACAATGGAACGGAGTTTCCCCACCGGTAGTACGGTTTAACAGTTTTCCGAGTTTAGGAATGTTCTGTGTTTCAAGAGTGTAGCGTCCGGGGCCAAACAGATCCAGCGCCTGACCGTTCATAAAGAAGATTGCTTCTTGGCTTTCGTGAACGATAAGTTGAGTCAGACTGTTAAAGTCCTCTGAAGGGTGTTTCCATATAAAGGTGCTGTTATCACCTTCATATTTAATAATTTCAGCAATCTGTGCCATAAAATTTCCTCCTCGTATTTAAGCAACATAATCCATATTATGTTGTATGCTTGGTTACAACTAACCTATTTTAACTCGTATATTATATCGTATAACTATATGTATTACAACATTTTTTGCGAGAAAAGTATGATTAGCTCAAATATTGTCGATATTTATATAACACGAATACGACTCTATTTTTTTGGTTCTTTCGGGCGGTATTTGTGCTAAAAAAGTTATAAATTGTAATTCAGATTCACAAGCGCGCTTTTATTTATTTCAAATAAAAGGTCGCAGATGCTTTTCTCGTCGGTCGAGTAATCCGAGCGTATCCACTGGATTATGATTCCGGTGCTGCCGTTTAATATGTAGGAAAAAATGTATTGCTCTATTTCCTTTGGAAAGGTTATTTCAAGATTGTTTATAAATTGTATTATTGACTGCTGCATAAAGCGCGAGCGGAATTCCGGATCAGTAGAATCTATAAGTAGCGATCTGAACGGCTTGTCATTTTCCTTTATATATTTGAGGAATGAAAGAATGTACCTGTGCGCGCCCACATCGTTTTCGGCGCCGATTTTTTTAAGGTGCTCCCTTGTCGAGTCGAGAATTTCGTTTTCAAACTCGTAAAGCAGGTCCTTAGGCTCGTTGTAGTGGGCGTAAAAGGTGGAACGGTTAAGCTCCGCTTTGCCGCAAAGCTCCCGTACGGATATTTTGCCTATATCGCCTTTTTCCTTCAGCAGGTCCATCAGTGCGTTTCTGAAGAGCATTTTTGAAAGGCGCGTCCTCTGATTATTTTTCGTATTCATTTATTATCCCGTCACTTTCAGCATATTTGTCGGATAAACAACAAGCATTACATAAAATGATGATTGTAAACGCAACATTATGTTGCTATAATAGCAGTGTAGTACAAATAATGCGTTTTGTCAAGGGGAAAATAATGCGCCGGAAAATCCGGACTGCCGTCCAGGCGCCGGTGAGGCGGCAGCGGATCTGCTGTACGGCCGTACAAACCCGAGCGGAAAGCTGGCGGAAAGCTGGCCGTACACTTATGATGATGTGCCTTCCTCTGATATATACGGTAAAACCGCCGACGCTTTGTATCAAGAAGGCATTTATGTCGGCTACCGCTATTATGATAAGTCGGGAACCCGGCTGTGCTGGCCGTTTGGCTACGGTTTAAGCTATACGGATTTTCGCTGTTCGGACCTCAATGTCTCGGGCGGCAAGGTCTCCGTTACGGTAACGAACACCGGAAAATATCCCGGCGCCGAAGTCGTGCAGCTCTTTATCGCACCGCCCGCGGGCGGTCTGCACCGACCGTTAAGAGAATTGAAGGGATTTAAAAAAGTATTCCTGAATCCCTCGGAAAGCAAAACGGTCTTGTTTGAAACTGATGACCGGTCATTCGCGGTCTGGAATGACGGCTGGCAGGTTCCCGGCGGCGAATATACTGTCTGTGTCGGCGGTATGTCCGCTGTTATCGAAAAGTCCGGCGAACCGATTAAAGCGCCGGAATGGCAGCGCGGAAGCTGGTATGAGACCTGTGCCGGCAAGCCTGATCAGAAAGACTGGGAAGCTATGCTCGGCCGGAGCTATAACCCGCCGGTTCTGAAAAAAGGAGCTTTTACTATGGACAACACCGTGGCTGAGATGCGAGATTACAGCCTTGTTATGAAAATTATGTATAAAGCGACTGAACGGGTGATTGCCAAAGGAAACGGCGGGAAAATAGACTATGAGGATCCCAAGTTCAGAATGCTTATGGCGTCATCTGCGGAGTCCCCGCTGCGAAGCATGCAGATATCGGGCGGTATGAAAGGCGGCTTGCTGCCGGGTATGCTTGAAATGGCAAATGGGCATTTTCTTCGCGGTCTGCGTAAAATGATAAAAGGATAAAATATTCGGCCGGAACTGTTAAGCGGCAGGGGATTTATATGCAAAAATCCTCTGCCGCTTCAGCCTGTTGATAAACCTGAAATTTAATTTTTCTGCGGCGGTCAGCACATACGCATAAGGCGTATATAAAACTCCGCAGCCTTTTTTGCCGTCTTAATTCTTATGTGCTCGTCATTGCCGTGAATGGTCGCGCGCTCTTCGGCGGTAAGGTCCATTGCCGAGAACCTGTACACCTTATCGGAAATTTTGCCGTAATGGCGCGAATCGGAGCACTGCACCATAAGATAGGGGGATACTATGCATCCCTTCCAGGTGGACGCCAACGCCGCCGAGACCTTTTCCCAGCCGTCGCAGTCGGTGCGGGAAATACGGCTCGGCTCCATTCCGTTAAGAGCAGTTATTTCTATATCAGTATCGTTTACGACGCGCCGGAGGTAATCAATCCCGCTTTGCATACTGTCCATAGGGTTGAGGCGCACGTTCGATATGATCCTCGCCTCGGGCGGAATCACGTTTGCCGCCGTGCTGCCCTCCATCTGGGTAAAGGCAACGGTGGTACGCATAAGAGCGTTAAGCTCGCCGCCGGATTTCTTGCATATCGTATCAAGCACCGGCGCGAAAATTCCTGGGTTCGAGAAAATAAGACGGTAAACAAACGACGAATGTCTGCCAAGTGTGTCGAACATTTTTGCGACCGGAGGGGTAATATGGTATTTAAACGGTTTTGAGTTTACTTTGCAGCAGGCCTTCGCAAGCGCTGTCACAGGAGTCTGCGGCTTCGGAGCCGAGGCGTGACCTCCGGCGGATTTTGCCTTGAACTCCACGTTCATCATACCCTTTTCGGCTATTCCTATCAGTCCGCAGGGGCATTTTACGCCCGGGAAAACATTTTCCACAACCGCGCCGCCCTCGTCCACCACCATGGACGGAGTGATTTTGTTCTGCTCAAAATAATCGACTATGTGCTCGGCGCCCGGACCGTTTACCTCCTCGCCGCCCGAAAAGGCGAAATAAACCGTGTTTTCAGGCACAAAGCCTTCCTTTATCAGGTGCTCGGCGGCGAAAAGTATTCCGCCGAAGGTCACCTTTGTGTCGAGCGTGCCGCGTCCCCATACGGCGCCGTCCTTTATAACAGCGTCAAACGCCGGAACGCTCCAGTCCTCCTCGTTTGCCGGCACAACATCGTAATGCGCCATTAAAACCGCCGGCTCTCCCGAATTTCTGCCCTTCCAGCAAAAGAGCAGCCCTCTGTCGGGGAAACGCTTGAATTCGCAGGCTGAAAATACATTCGGGTAAAGCTCGGGCAGCATTGAAATTAGCTTTTCAAACTCCGCGTCGTCCTCAAGTGAGCCGTCACGGTAGGAAACCGTGCGGCAGCGCACCAATTTCTGCAGGTTCTCGATAACCTTGTCCCCGTCAAATTCTTCCTCGCCCGGGATAACACGGCCGGTTTTATCGGGCCGGAACATAACCGCCCTTATAACCGGCACCGCCAGAAGCAGTACAATAATTACGGGAATCAGCCACCACATAGCTTAAAGCATTCCTTTCTTATACATAATACGGGCTACTATAAGCGTAAACACCACGCCTACCGGCACCATTATTCCTACTGTGCCTTCGTTGAGCGCCGGAACAAAGATGAAAAGCACAAGCATAAGTATTATAGGCGCTATCGAGAGCTTGAGGTTCTTTGATACGAAAACCACCGCGAGACCGCCGAACAGTGCAGGCAGAATCATATTAAAGGCGGGTTCAAGCACCGGCGATTCAAGAATCGGAGTAAGCGGCACTATGCAGATCACGCCTATCAGTATTATAAGTGTGGTAACAATGCTTGAGACCGCTATGGCGATGGTCGATATGACCTCTCCCTCCTCGCTGCTTGCCTTTACTCCGGCACGCTCCATGGCGTCAAGCGCACAAGGAAGCTTTAGATTTGAAATATTGCCGGTAACAAATGAAAGATATGTTCCGCCGGCGCCGAGCATCGGGACATATGTGAATATCTCTATTATTCCCACCGCCCAGTACATCGGGGCGGTCGCGAGCATACCCTTTACAAGAGGCTCAAACTGCGGCTTTGTGTTGAACACAACCATTATTACGACCGGGAAGAGCAATATCAGTACGGCAAGTATTATTCCCCATATTCTGCCGTGAAAATGAACACTTTCAAGATATGTAAGCTGTTTTTTGTCAGACATCTTTTTTCCTCCTCATTAACCGAGCCACGAGGTATATGGTATGGCAGACGCCATACCCCCGACAAGGCTTAAAGGCAGCGCGTAATCGGTTATCCAGCGAACCTTCAATTTCTTTGATATAAGACCGCATACCGCCATAATAACCGCCGAGGTTGCCATTACGCAGACCGGAATAAGTCCGGCGGTGCTGCCCTTAAAAATATCACCCACATCACAGAACACATATCCCAGAAACGCCGATATCATACCGAGGAACATGGCATTATTGAAAATATCGCCCCACTTTTTGTCCTTCATACTGATTTTGGTAAGGCCGCCCTGTATCTTCTTTGTAAGGAAAGGAACAAGCACAAGCCATGGCTATTCCTATCGTCATTACCCATGCCACCGTGGCATAAATTGACGGGTCGGTAACGGTAGTGCCGGGGTCGCTTCCGGCGGCGGTAAGCGCGTTTCCGGCGGCAACCGTCTCATAGGTTATAGAGCCTATTATCGAAAGTCTTAACCACGGAAGCGCCACGCCAAGACTTTTTGAAAGCGCCACAACGCCAACAAGTATGGCTATCGCGGGCGCTACTGTAAATACCGCCGCCGACGATATGGTTTTTTTGACCGTGCTTCCGGCGATGCCGAGCTCTTTCGCGCGTTTCACGGCGCGAACTAAAAAGAAGACAGACTGTGCCAGCACCAGCGCGATAAGGATTCCCACTATTGCGTACAAAACGGGACTGTTTACATTAAATTCCATATGTTTTCCCCCTTTGTGTATATCGTATGCTTGTGTTAAATCAGGGACAAATTTAAGCCTTGGCTCCCTCTGACGAGGGAGCTGTCAGCGAAGCTGACTGAGGGAGAGAAAACTACCCCTCCGTCAAAACTCCGTTTTGCCACCTCCCCTGACAAGTGGAGGCATTAATTCAACTTGTGGAAGTCATTTCCACAAGTTATAAATTCCGCATAACAACAAGCATTTTCTTGAATTTAATATAACATTTTTTGCTGATATTTTCAAGCTATATATGAAAATAGAGTTATCCCGAATTTACGAGATAACTCTATTTTTGATGGTATGACAAAAATCATACCGACACTTTGAAAATCATACTAAAGAAAATATAGTTAATGTCTACTGAATAAAAGAAAACTCAAAAAATCCGAAATATAAAAAGTGCTGTTTCAAAAAGGCAGTCAAAGAA
>CALWDJ010000050.1 GCA_944376655.1 uncultured Clostridia bacterium | reverse complement strand
TTTGACTGCCTTTTTGAAACAGCACTTTTTATATTTCGGATTTTTTGAGTTTTCTTTTATTCAGTAGACATTAATTAGAACACTCTGCAAATACAAAGGCGTGGAAATAATAGAAGGACATATGATGCCAGACCATGTACATCTTTTGATAAGCATACCGCCTAAAACGAGCGTAGCAAGTTTCATGGGATACTTGAAAGGAAAAAGTGCGCTGATGATGTTCGACAAACACGCAAATTTAAAGTATAAATTTGGCAACCGACACTTTTGGGCAGAAGGATATTATGTTTCAACGGTAGGCTTAAATGAGAGCACAATAAAGAAATATATACAAGACCAAGAGAAAGCAGATATTACTTTAGACAAGTTAAGCGTAAAAGAATACGCAGACCCATTTAGTTAACCCCTTTAGGGGTAGCCAAAGAGGCAAAGACTCTAAGGCTTGAACAAAGAGAAAGCCCGCGCCTTGAGACGCGGGTCGGCATTATGGGCTTTTAGCCCTTGTGCAAACCACCCGTTTGACGGGTGGTTATGATTTTCCGGACAGGAATTATCCGGATTGTTTTAACGCACCTGCGGATTAAATTGTTATCTACGGTTCATTCCATGCCTTGAGTCCTTCGGCGGGAACAGAAAAGACCGTAGGCTTCTGACCGGAAAAGATTTCGGCGGCGTTTCGCGTGAAATCACTGTATGTGAGATCACGGCTGCGGTGAATGCTTTTAGGCGCGCATAGTGAAATTTCATAAAGCCATATTCCGTTGTAACCGGCTTTTCCGAGCGCGCACAGAATTTGATTCCAGTCTATTTTGCCTTCGCCCGGGAGCCAGTGACGTTCGTTTAGGAAATCATAGTCGGAAACGTGGAGCGTAATAATTTTTTCACCTGTTTTTTCAATGAAATCAACAGCTTTTTCCCCGAGCAGATGATTTGTATCAAAACAAACGCGTAATGATGTGTCTGAGCTTATAAGTTCAAGAATCTCATCGGAATTTTTGCCGAGACAGGTTCTCGGAAGGTTCTCAACAGCAATAACTCCTCCTGCCGAAACGGCGGTTTTCGCTAATTCGCAGAGACTTTCCTTTGAACGCTTAATACGTTCGTCACGGCGGTCGTATATCGGTTCTCCGCTTGGATGAATTATAAATTTATCAATTCCGACACTTCCGGCTTTTGCAATAAGCTCTTTTAGGTATTTTATCGAAAAGTCGCGTATTTCCGGATTTTCAGAGGAAATATCGATTTTTGAGAACGGAGAGAATGGAAGATGATATGACCAAAGCTTTATCCCGTATTCTGATGAGAGTTTTTCGGCAGGTCGAAGGTCGGTATCGCCGTGAGTGCCCTCCGGAAGAGAAATTTCAATGCCGTAAATCCCAGCGTCATAGCAGGCGGCAAAGGTCGCTGAATCCAGCTTTTTATCTCCGCAGGTTGAAATTCCGATTTTGTACATAAATATCACCTTTTATCATCTGTTGAAAATTTACGGTATTTTATTTTTGTGACTTGATTATATCCTATTCTCCGATAAATATCAATACATTTGACAAAACTTAAAAAAATCGGTTAATGACAAGGCTTTCTTTTATGAGTTTTTAACATCTAAACATATATTTCAGTGTAAATAAATGCGAAAAAATTTTTCTTCGTTGAATGTTTGAGCGGTATATGTTAATCTTGAAATATAAAGAAAACGGAGGTATGTTATGAGAAGATCCGGCATATTCAGATGGTTTTCACTGTTGATTTCATTTGTGATTTTGCTGACTTTCTGTCAGCTTCCGGTATTCGTATCCGGAATAACGGGTCAGAATCTCTACTGCCCGTTTAATTCGGATGAGGATATACACGACGCATTTTACAGCTATTATGCGCCGAGTCGGTACAATATAGAGGCGACTGATGAAAACGGAACCCCTTATTTTCAGCCGTGTGCTCCTTCGCTCACCTGGGAAGTGGAGAACGGGGAGCTTATACGTTCGGGAAGCGGCGATTACGCTGCGGGAGGATATAAGCGAACCGGACCGGCAGTGCTTTATTTCAGACAGCCGCAAAGGAATTTCAGAGTAGAATACGATTATCTGATCGGCGCCGCCTCAGGATGGAATTGGGCGGCTCTCGGTTTCGGCGCGGAAAGCATGGGAGGTCATTTCGTCAATGACGGATATATGGCCTATATAGAAAAAGAAGGAACGACGCGCTTGTACTGTGAGTCCTCATCTGCAGAGCTGCTGTCCGGTACGGTTCAGTCATTTTCAGATGTTTCCGCTTCGTCATGGATACACGCGAGCTTTACCGTTATCGGTGATGAGCTTACTATGCGCTTCATATATACGGGCTTATCGGGCGATACATTGTATGTTGAGTCGTCAGCTGAGCTTGCGGATTATGACGGAGGATATATTTATCTTTATTCAACCACCGATAATATGCGTTTTAGAAATCTTACGCTTACGGTATACAGTACAGTTGAAAACATTGCTCTCGAGCCTCATTATTACGCAGAGACCGGGACGCCGCTCGCTGAAATTCTGCCTGCCTCAGTAAAAGCGGATTTGGATAACGGAGAAAGCGTATACTGTCCGGTTTACTGGGACAGCAACACATTCGATAGTGAAAAAGAGGGAATATATAATATTACCGGTACGGTTTACAGTGAAGATGATACGGTTATTATCCCCGAAGGCACCGAAACGGTTAGAGTATTTGTGGAAATCGGTGAGCATGATCCGGAACTTACTGACTGTCTGTATTTCGAAAAGACAGATGATATTTCCGATTCGTTTATATGCTATTCTTCGCCGGTTGATTATAAATTCGGCGAAAAGGATACTGACGGAAACAGTTATCTTTCTGAAACCTTACCTGAGCTTACATGGAAAGCGGACGTTGAGACAGGCGGACTCGTGCGCTGCGGTGAAGGAGACTGTGCCGGAGGAAGCGGAATCAAAGGCGCTTCTCTGCTTTATCTGAAGGACAGGTACGCGGATTTTGAAATTACATACGAATATTGCTTTTCAGAGGCGAATGAAAGCTGGCGCTGGAGCGGAGTCGGATTCGGTGCGGATATGCCGGGCGACGCTTATCAGACGGATTCATATTTTGCTGTTGTTGAAAAAGAGGGAACGGTTCGCCTTCATATGAAAAGCGAGACGGGAGATCCTCTCGCACGTATAAACAGCGGCGCAAACGATAAATACGGCAGCGAGGTGGATACAGGTATCGCAGAAAATACAGATACGTGGCACCGTATGACCGTAAGTGTAATATGCGGCGTATGCACAATATCATATGACGGTAACGGACCGTTCACGCAGAGCATTCCGGTTGATACGTCGGGATACGTATATTTGTTTTCCTCTACGCAGGGAATGAAATTCAGAAATATACGTATAACACGCTTTTATACGGGCGATACCGAGCATACGATCGAGGTGTGGCCAAAAGAATACGAAACAAACGATACGAATATTTTGGCGGTAGGGGAAATAAGTTTAGGTGATGAGGCCTTCAGTTTTTGTGCTGATACCGGAGAAGAAACACAGAAGTTTTCATTAACTTTTCCGGATTTGGGAGGCGTGCGTATAAACGGAAACCAAAAAGGCTTTTTTGAACCGGAAAAGAACAGAAAAATATCTTATAATTCCGGAAACGGAAAAATAGAAATGTCTGCGGGAGATGAAAGCGCTGTTTTCATATATGATGAAGCGCACTGGAGTATAAAGGTGACCGGCGGAGAAAATCCGGTTGTACTGGATTCGGACGCTGTTACCTTCGGGTATGCCGACGGAAAACTGGAATCTGTGAAATATACCTTTCCTATTTCCGACGGGGAGCTTTTTTACGGTCTCGGGGAGCGGTACAACGGACTTGTGCAGAACAAAAGTAAAGTAACGCTTTGGAATCATGATACAACATATCATGCTGAGCCTGCGTCCGGCGACAAGACCTATTCGTATGCCAATGTGCCGATTCTTCACAGCACAGGCGGATATACTCTGTTTTTCAATTCTACGGAGTACGCGCTGGCGGATATAGGAAGCACCGCGCCTGACGAGCTTTCCTTTGAGTTTAACGGCTCAATTATCGATCTTTTTATATGGACCGGTGCTCCGTCGGAAAATCTTGTTTCATATACCGATCTTACCGGAAAACCGTACATACCTCCCAAATGGGCGTTTAATTACTGGATGGGAACCGGAAGAACGATATGGGAAAGCGGTCTTGACGGTGGGGAGACGCCGGATCAGGCTTCGGTCGCCGGAACCCTTGCGGATATAATAGATGCGTATGAGGCAATGGGTACGCCGATTACCGCGTTTTACAGCGAAGGCGCATATATAGATAATTCGGATATAACCTTCCCGCTTTTGCAAAGCAGGGGAATATATGCGCTTTCCTGGAACCGGTGCAGCACAAGATACAAAACCATGGCTTCTTTGCTCGGCTGCTCACCTACAAATCTGCCGCTTATACTTTCACAAACGGAACAGTACAAATATTTCGGAAATGAGCGCTACACATATATAGATTACAGCAATCCGCTTTCTTTAACCCTTATAAAGCTGCTTTACGGCGAAAGCGTAAACAACGGCCTCCGGGGTCTGATGATAGATATGGGCGAGTACATAGGGGAGGATACGGTTTTTTATAACGGCAGGGACGGCGGCGAGATGCATAACCTGTATTCATATTATTACGCCAAGGCTATGAATACCGCATTTACGGAAATGCTCGGCAATAATTTTGTGTTGTTTGAAAGAAGCGGATGCGCCGGAAGCCAGAGCTTCAGTACACTCTTCGGCGGAGATCAGGCGGCAAAATGGTACGGATTGAAGCAGCAGCTGAGCGCGCTTATGTCATCGGCGGCAAGCGGCTTTTCTATATGGGGCGGAGATATCGGAGGGCTTCACGGCCGGCCGGATGATGAGCTGTATATGAGATGGGTGCAGTTTGCGGCATTTTCCCCGCTTATGCGCGAACACGGGAATACGGCGGACGACGGATTGCCGTGGACGTACAGCGAAGAGGCGGCGGAAATGTTCGTCGAATATTACAATCTGAGAAAAAGCATGGTGGATTATATTTACGGCAAAGCGCTTGAAAGCGGGGAGAGCGGTATTCCCGTAACACAGACGCTTGCAATGGCGTATCCCGGAGACACCTCGCTTGCGACTGTAAGTGATGAATATATTTTCTGCGGGGATATGCTTGTGGCTCCGGTGACCGATGAGGCTGTCACAAGCCGCAGTGTCACGCTTCCGAGCGGAATATGGTACGATTTATTGGGCGGAGAAGCGGTATCCGGGGGTCGGACCGTGGAAGTTGACACTCCGGCTGACCGTATACCGGTATTTCTTAAATCAGGAAGCGTTATAAACCTTTCTATCGGCGATTCGCTTAAGATCCCCTCGTACGGCGATAAAAAAGTTTTGCTTGTAACGCCTCCCGAACAGGATACGGAAACCTCTTTTTATGAAGAAGGCGGAGAAAAAACCGAATATGTGCTCAAAAGAAATAATACCGACTCTTTTTCACTGCTGTGCAACGGTTCAATAAAGGCAGATGCGATTATTATATACGGATTCGAGGCAAACGGAGCGGTTGCAGGCGGCGCCGAGCTGCCGGCAATAAATAAAGGTGATTTGTCATATGGCTTTTATACCGAGAACGGAAATACAGTGCTTCAGCTACCGGCAGAAAGCAAAACGGTAGATTTGTTCAAAGGAGATAAAATTCTTCAGAAAACAAATATAAGCGAGATTTACCCTGTATCGGAAGATGAGCTTGATATGTTTATGACAAGCTACAGTGTTCCGGGAAATTCATATATTGAAGATACCGACAGTTCCGGTTTACCGCTTTTCAAACAAATTGACCCGTCTGAGATATGGAGTGTTCCTTACCCCGGAATGCTTGAACGCGCCGCTTCGGAAGAATATATCTCGGAAGGTTCACGCAAGGGCGCATCCGCACATTATTTTGACGGCATTTATACTGATTTTGAATTGAGCTTTTCATATTGCTACAACGGCACGGACAGACCGTGGAAATGGATTTCGGCAGGCTTCGGCGCCGATAAAATAGGCCAAATGTATTATGACAGCGGATATCTTGCGCTTGTTGAGCAGGAAGGAACCGTTAAACTGCTCGGTAATCCGAATAACGGAAAAATAACCACATACCGGCTGTCCGACGAGGTGACAGAGGGATATCCCGACAAGAGCCGCTGGTATAAATTTTCTCTGCGTGTCATAGGAAACACTGTCACCGTTTCATACGATAACCGCTCGTTTACTTATGAGATGTCAGACTATAACGGAGGCTATGTTTATCTCCATTGCTTTACCGAAAAAATAAGGTATGCCGATATAAGCATTACGGATTTGTCAGGAGGAATGCCGGTTTCCGGTACGCGCAGTGAGATAACTGTATCAAAGAGCGTTTACGGAGGAACAATAACTGCCGACAGCACGGTTTGTCCTGAAGGAAGAAAGGTTACCGTAACAGCGACAGCATATGACGGCAGGCTGACTGCGAAGGACAGTCTCGCAGCGGTCGGCTATAACGGAAACGGTATTGTTGTTTTACAGATGAGGGATAAAGGTGACGGTAGCTACAGCTTTACCATGCCGGATTACCCGGTTCTGATTACGGCGCATTTTTATTTCAAATTTGACATAAACAATGACGGAAAAACCGATATAAAGGATTACGTCAGGATGAAAAAACTGCTTTCGGACAGCGGAACTCCGGCAGACCGTTATGCTGCCGACTGCGATTCTGACGGAACTGTTAATGCACTCGATTTAACTTATTTAAAACAATATTTTCTGAATTACTTTGTGTAATACAATTATTTAATGTCTACTGAATAAACCGCAAAACCGCATAAATAGTGACTTTAGCGGTGATTTATGGTATAATAAGTG
>CALWDJ010000049.1 GCA_944376655.1 uncultured Clostridia bacterium | reverse complement strand
CACGGATTCCGAAGAGCGGATACTGCGGGCTTGGTTGCTATGCGATTGCAGGCATATTTCACCGCTATGGTGGTAAACATGAAGAGAATTACGGCAGTAATTCCGGGTTGATCGCCCGGATTTTTTGCTTTCGGCTGCATTATCCCTGATTTTTGCTCATGCAAGAAAAAAGGTATGTCTTTCGTTTATGAAAAACACACCTTTTTCAGTGCCCTTTTAATAAGCGGCTTTTCGCTTACAAGGTGTTTTTTCGACGCACCTGTCGCCAAAAAAACAAAATCCGGCTGACCGCCGCTGAAAAATTAAATTTGAAGTTTATCGACAGACTGAAAAGCACCCCCTTCGGGTGCTTTTCAGTATAATGTCCTTAAAATCCGGCGGCTTTATACCGTCATGCGGTCAGACAAGCGGACGGTTATTACCGTCCCTGTAAGAGCCGACGGCAATAGTTATAATATCAACTATCCAGCCTATGCCGAAAATTCCGGCGGTAAACAGGTAAATAATGCCGGTACCGATTTTACCGGTGTAAAATCTGTGCACACCAAAATATCCGAGGAAAATGCAAAGAATAAGAGTTACCATTTTGCTCTTGCCGGACGGAATAACACTGTTGACAAACTTCGACACGTCAAAATTCGGTATTCCGTTCGTGTTGTTTACCACCCTTGTGGTCGCAGAGCTCGAATTATTCGTAACAGTGCTGCTTATGCTTGATATTTATTGTCGATTTTTTCTTGTCCTGCGGCTGCTCGTTTTTATGACCGCAGTATTCGCAGACGTCTCCGTTCATCGGTGCTCCGCAGGAAAGACAGTTTTCAGCCATTTATAACCCCTCTTTTCATTATTTCAGCCGAAAATACCCGGATTTTTCATCAGGCAGCGGCAGATTTTTATAATATAATAATAGCAAACCCGCAAAAAATGTCAAATACTTTATTTAATATCAGCGTATTACGGAAAAACGGCGGCATATTTTTAAAATTTCTTCAGCTTAACCGCCGTATTTTTTCAGCATAACAAAGTTCGTGAGCAGCACCCCGTTTTTAAGCACCTGCTGCTCTTTTATCACACAGTAGCCCCGGTGCTCGAAAAAAGGCTTCGCGGTTAACGAGGAATGAACCGTTATATCGCCGTTTATATGCTTTTCAAGCATGTCGCAGAGCGCCGTCGCCGTTCCGCGCCCCTGATAATCCCTGTGAACATACAGGCGGTCGAGATATCCGGTGCTGTCGATATCCCCGAACCCGGTTATAACGCCGTTCTCAACCGCGACAAGGGTAAAATGCTCCTTAAGCGACCGGTTCCACTTATTATAATCGACGCTTCTGCCCGTCCATGCGTCAAGCTCCTCCGCGGTGTAATCCTTGGCATTTACCGTATGGACGGTATTGTAAAAAAGCTCTGTTATTTCCTTGCAGTCTTTTTCCTCATATTCGCGTATAAACATCTTCACACGTCTTTCTGTTTTTTCAATGCCTGAGATTCCGGCTTTACAGCTGCGTCTGTCCCCGCAGGCAAAGCCGGCTGTCCTTTACCGGAAATTAAAATCCGCGTTTTTTAAGGTCGGACACCAGACCTACATAAAATTCCCTTACGTCAAAGCCGGGTATGTTTTCCCTATTCAGGTCTATTACGTCGCCGTGGGAAATCCCTCTTGAGCCGGCAGGCTCTATGAGAGTGAATTTTTCTCCCCATTCAGCCGAATCAACCGATACCAGCCCGTCGTTTCTGCCGTCAAAGTGCTTTACAAGATGGTAGCTTAAATTAAGCGGAAATTTGCCGCTCCTCGCCTTTTTGCAGTAGGACATAACGCTTTGATAAAACACTTCGCCCGAATCCGGAGTTTCGGCGTTGAACTTTTCACAGGCGGCGGCGGTAAGATCCGAAACCGCCGAAAGGAAATCCGGCGAGGCGTCGCCCAGTTTTTTTAAGGTTTTATTATATGTATTCGCTATGCCGTTCCGGATTTTTTCGGGCGTCTTCTCAAGCAGATAATCCGCGAACAGACAGCCGCGGTGCGGTGTATTGACCGTTGTGAGGCTCGCCACGTACGGCGCCGCGCCGAAATGCGTTATCGCCGCGCGGCTGTCAAGTCCGCCCTTTGAATGAGCGATTATATTGACCTTTTCACATCCGGTCTGATTTACTATATCGGTAATCCGCTTTGCGAGCTCTTTCCCGCATTCCTCCACCGATGCCGCCGACTGCTGATTTCCGTAAAATATCTCCGCGCCGTTTTTTTAAGCTCCCCGCTTATTCTGCCCCAGTAGTTTAGATAGCGGAAATCACGAAAAAAGACGCCGTGCACAAGCAGCAGCGGATATTTTGCGGCGCAGTCCGAGCGCTCCTTTCTTACCTCGTTGAGCAGGTTTTTCTCTGCTTCGGTTACTATCTCGGCGCTGACAATACGCATTATTTTAATAAGATAATAAATATTAAGCCCCGGTATCCAGCCGAAAAGCGCGCCGAGCACACGGTGCTTTATTCCGAGCTGTACCGACCTTAAATAAAGTCTCCCCATTCCCGCCCAGAATATAAGCGACTCAAATATCACGGCAACGGCAACCGAGCCCAGCATCGCTCCGATCGCTTTAACCGAACTGATACCGTTCCACGGAATAATATTTTTAAAAGATACATAAATAAAATAAATATGGAGAATTACCGTGACAGTAACGCTTATCAGAAAAATAAACAGCAGCTCATAGCCGTTTGACAGTGTTTGAAGCCTTTTGACGTCAAGCCGGCGCCGCTGCGGCCATACAAGCACCGCCGTGAACAGCAGCGAGGGAATTATGACAGCCGCGGCGCAGACCGCCGCGGAAAGGAGTACCCCTCCGCCGGCAAGCAGTGTGAAAAGCATTACCGTGCAGGAGCAGTAAACCGTCAGCAGAGAGTATGTTATTCTTCTTAAATACCGCATATTTGTTCCACCTTACAAGTTTTAACGTCAGCTAACCATAACAATTAAAAAAATTAATGCCGAATTGCTTGCGCCGGCTGCCGCGCTTAAAATTTTTCTATGCTCATTGTTCTCATTTCTTCTTCCGTCGCGCCGTTCTTTCTGCCGTATTCAATCCAGTATGAATCAGACGCTTTTATAAAAATCCTTTTGGGCAGCGGCATGGTAGTTTTCAGCACACAATGTCTCCCGTCAGATACGCGGCGTGCAAGCGTTCTGATTTTACGCTCCGCAAAGGACCTGAAGGGTGTGCCGAGTATAGCCTCGCCGCCGCCGATTTTAAGCACTGAGCCGAAAGGAAAACCGTTTTGTATGCAAAACAGCTTTACCATATCCACCGCCGTGTCGTTCTGCTCCGGCTCAAAAAAGCCGCAGTTCACAATAACCGAAACGGTCGGTTTTTTGAGTGGCGGATTTTTTTCAAGATTTTTCAAAAACCCGAGCAGAGTAGCGGGTATACCGTCGGCATAAAGCGGGAAAACGAACAGTATATCCGTAAAGCCGTTTATTTTGCCGCAAAGCTCTTTATGATTGGTTTTTGAAATATTGTAATACTCTGTTTTTTCCTTACAGTTTTTTATAAAAATATCAGCGTACAGTCTCGAATTTGATTTAGGCGCACGTGGACTCGCATTCAGTATAATTATTTCCGCCATTCCTTAACAGCCTCCATTACCGCGCTTTCGGTCTCGTTTTCATTTACGAATACTATACGCCAGCTCTTAAACGACATATTTTTTGCATTGCGCTCTGCAAGGCGTCGGAAGACCTCGCGCTCTTCCTCTCCCGTATCGCCGTAGGCTATTATCACGGCTTTTTTAAGCGCGACCGCCCTCTGTACATGATGAGTTTCGCCGTCAAGCAGGCGGATAAAAGCCATTTGTATCGGTATCGCGCGTTCAAGCATGGTTTTCATCACGGTATCGTAGCCGCCGTATTTTATACGGCTGACATAAATCACCGCGTCGCTTTCGGCTATTAACGGATATACCTTTACGGCGTCATCGCGTATGACGCACTTGCCGGGCGTTTTTGTCCAGCAGCCGAAGCAGCCGACACAGTTAGCTATTTTAAGTTCTGATAAATCAATATACTTTATCCCATTTGATATTTCAGAGGAAATATTTAAAGGTGTGTCGCTGAGTATCAGTTTCATATTCGCTCCGTTTCGTTTATTTATTTATATTATATTTCGCTTTTGAATGATAAAACATTTAAAAGGCACTGAATTTACAGCCTGATTTCTATATGTTCGCCGTCCGCGCTGTTTACTTCGACCAGCTTCCAGTTTTTGTGTCTCCTGCGAAAACGCTTTAATGTCTTTATCAGCTTTACCGCCTGCGCCGACGTAAGCTCCATTCCGTGCTGCTTCAACTTTTTGTTGAATATTTTAGGCGCGGCGAGCGCGGCCAAACGGTTAAGCACAAGACAGGTAGGGAAAATAATTTTTATATTTTTATCGGCGTCCTTTACCTTTATTTTCATTTTTACTCCACCGTAATAAGCACCCTGTCTCCTCCGGGTTCTTCCACTTCTACAAGGTTTCCGCGCGCTCCTCTGCGGACAAGCTCCACTATCCTGCCGATATCGATATTTTTAAGCGCCTCGCTTCCTCCCGGCTTCGGGTGAGTGATGCCGAGCTCTATCGCCGCCTGGATAAGCGGCACGGGAAGATTCACCCTAACCTTGTCGCCGTCCGTTGAGTCGACTATTATGCGCAGTATCAAATCGTCGGGATTTTTCTCCTCGTCCGGTTTTGCCATTCTGACCTCGCGCATATCGGTTTTGCCCGAAAGCAGCTCGTCTACGGTCACGCCTAAAATACGGGCAAGCTCAGGCAGCAGGCTGATATCAGGGCAGGTCTGGTCGTTCTCCCATTTGCTTACCGCCTGAGCGCTGACATTAAGCTCTTTCGCGAGGTTCTCCTGAGTCAGTTCCTTTTGTCTGCGAAGCGTCGATATTCTTTCGCCGAGTGTTATATCCATATTGTTTTCTCCTTTCGTTTTGTGTTTAAAGTATACCCCTTAAACACACCGAAATAAATGACGCGTAAGTTGAAAACAGCACAGACAGCTCAACCAACCGCCGATTTTTCGCTCAACCGGCGGTTGAAACAGAAATCCGGCGCGGAAATGCCGCTGCAAATACCGTTATAAATGCAAATCCTTCTTTTTGAAAACGACAACGGCGAGCGCGAATAATATAACGCTTAAAACGAGCAGTATACCGGCAAAAAGCAGCGCTTCCGGCTCTGCGGAGACAAGACCGTCCGGATCGAACAGGGTGAAAAATGTGAAATATCTGATTTTTTCGAGCTTGCCTCCCATATTGGCAAGCATCTGAAACAGCAGCATAAGCACCGGAACCCCAGCGCCTGCCGCAACGCTGTATCGGCTATCGCCGAAGGCGCAGGAGCACAGAAAACAGAACGCCGCGATAAAGAGATGCAGGCACAAAAGTCCGGCGTTTAACCGCAGCAGGACCGTCAGAGACAGTTTTCCCGGGAACATCACCTGCGCCGCGCCGTATTCAAGCACGGTGCAGTAAAAAATCAGCGCGGCAATTCCGCTTATAAGCGCCGTAAGCTGAGTGACTGCTATTTTTGAGCGTTTCACAGGCGCGGCAAGCAGCTGCGCCATGCTGCCCCTGTCAACATATTTCGCAATAAGCCCGTTAGCCCTGATAACAGTATACACCATAGGGAAAACGAGAAGTATCATTCCGTACAGATAAGAAGACATAAAGTCTGTCAGCGTTTCGTTCGCGCCGGTCATTCCCACCGCCGACATAAGCTCCGGCATAAGCTCCTCGAACTGCTTAAGCGCGTCCGAAAGCTCCGGGTCGTACATGCTCACTATCATTACAATATACATAGTGAGCACGCCCGCGAAAATCAGAAGTATTTTAAAGGAGCCTTTTATCTCTTTTTTATACAGGGCGAAATTCACAGCGACTCCTCCTCCCCGTAGTAATGCAGGAATATCTCCTCAAGCGTCTGCTTCGCGGTGACCACGACCTCGTTCGGTGAGCCATCTTTTACGGTTCCGTGGAAATCCCTCGCGAAAGCCGCCGCCTCCGCCTTATCGCCGAGCGTTACGGTATACGATTTCGTATACCTCGCCTTAAGCGCTTCGGTGCCGTCGTCCGCCACCATTCTGCCGTCCTTTATTATACCTATGCGGTCGCAGGTTTTTTCAACCTCTTCAAACATATGACTTGACATAAGAACCGTCTTGCCTCGCTGTTTTTCTTCTTTTATAAGCTCGATAAAACGGTTCTGCATCAGCGGGTCGAGGCCGCTCGTCGGTTCGTCTAAAATTAAAATGTCCGGGTCGTGCATAAACGCGGCGGCAATGGCGATTTTCTGCTTCATACCCTTGCTCATTTTCTTGATTTTTAAATTCGGGTCAAGCTCAAACCGTTCAATAATGCCGTTCATGCGTTTTGTACAGTCGATTCCGCGGTATTCCTGCATAAATCTCAAATACTGTATCCCGCTCATATCGTCAAATAAAGCAATCTCGCCAGGTATATATCCTAAGTTTTTCTGAATTTCCGCCGCGTTTTCCCGACAGTCAAGCCCCGACACCGTGCAGCTGCCCTGCTGCGGCTTCAGAAAGCCCATTAAATGGCGTATCGTGGTCGTTTTTCCCGCGCCGTTCGGCCCTAAAAATCCGAAAACCTCTCCCTTTTCTATTGAGAAGTTTATGTCAAATATTCCCTTGTTGCTGCCGTAATCCCTTGTTAATCCGCATACTGTTATAACGCTCATATCCATCTCCTCGGGTTATTTTGCAAATTATATTGAAACAACTGCCGGTCAGGTCTTATTTTTTGCTATTGCGCATTATATTTCTGTGCCATATTGATTGATTAAACCGTCCGCCTCCTGCGCGCTTAAAGTAACAATTACGTGATTAAAGTCGTAATATTCTTTTGCAGATATGTTTTGAATAAAATCCGCAAATTGCAATAGCAACCTGCAATAGTTCACAGAAAAGTAACGATTTGTAGCAGAATGATGTTGGATTGCGAAGA
>CALWDJ010000048.1 GCA_944376655.1 uncultured Clostridia bacterium | reverse complement strand
ATTTGTACATATTCCCACTCCATGTGCAAGCTTTTTTGCGATTTTAAGCATTTTTCCTTGCACTTATTATACCATAAATCACCGCTAAATTCACTATTTATGCGGTTTTGCGGTTTATTCAGTAGACATTATTTATAAATTTTATTTCTTTACATAATCTGATTTTTCAATGAAGCTTTATTTGCAAAGTGCGTTTAAAATATCCGCTCCGCTTTCAAGGACAAGATCGGGCTTATCTTCTGAGCTTTCAAGAATTTCCTGCGTCGTCTCTCCGCTCATGACAAGAATACTCACGCATCCCGCGTTTATCCCGCTTTTAATATCGGTATAAATCCGGTCGCCCACAACAGCGGTATGCTCCTTTGAGGCGCCCTTCATTTCCATCGCGAGCCGCGGCATTAACGCCTGCGGTTTCCCGATAACCGCAGGCCTTTTTTGTGTCGCGTTGTAAATCATATCGCATACGCTTCCGCAGTCAGGCACACAGCCGTACTCCGTAGGGCAGACATAATCCGGATTGGTGGCAATATACGGCAAATCGCGTGACAGCAAAATCTTGCAGACGTCCTCTAATTTTTTAAAGGTAAGCTCGGTGTCAAAGCCCATAACGATCGCGTCGACCTCGTCAATCCTTTCGGTGACCGTAAAGCCGTTTTCTTTAAGCTCATCTTTCAGCGACTGAGTTCCGCATACATAAAGCCGTGCGTTGGGGTGGTGCTTTTTAAGATAATAGGCGGTTGCTTGAGAGGAAGTGATAAAATCCTCTTTTACGGCTTTTATTCCGAGTCGGTGGAGTTTTTCTATATATGCCGATACACTTTTTGAGGAATTATTCGTTATAAACAGATAATCCGCGCCGCTCTGCCGTATTTTTTCGAGCAGTTCTTTGGTGAAATCAAAAAGTCTGTCGCCTAAATACAACGTGCCGTCCATATCGAAAAGATACAGCCGTATGTTCTTTATAATTTCTTTATCGCTCATACTTCCTCACTCAATCATATCGCGAAGTCTTAAAATGGTCAGACGGTAGCGCATATAGGGTGAATATTTAATACAGCTGTCTACAAGCTCCTGTGACTTTCCAATATCCTCTACCGTAAGCTTACAGCCCGCCTTTTTCATTGCAGAATAAACCTCGTCATAAGACGGAATATTGTGTATTATTTCCCTAATTTTCTGCCATTTATCCTGTAAATCTTTTGGATTAACCTCGTCAGTTGCGGTCTTTGGCTCGTTAAACTTTCTAACATCATCCGCCATTTCGCCGTAAAACGAGTAAACATCCGCCCAGTCTGTATTTTCCTTTTTCGCCTTAATCGTTTCATTGTCCGCAAGCTCATTGTAGTATTTAAGCATTAGCAGTGTAAATACACCCACGTCCTCGCCGTGATAATTCGGGATAATGCCGTCCCGAAGCTCTACACATTCAAGAAGATGCGCTATAATATGCTCGCTACCCGAGGCGGGGCGGGAGTTTTGCATAAAGCTCATTCCTATCCCCGTCATAAGCAGAGCCTTAAAGATTTCTCCCGCGGTTTCCTCATCATTTTGCGTAACCCTGTCCGCCACAGACATCAGCTTATCAACCGCGTCCCTTGTAAGCTTTCCTACCTTTTCACAATAGATTTCATCGGTTAACAGGCTTGAAATCTTCCAATCGGCAAGCCCTATGTACTTAGCTACCATATCGCCGAAGCCCGCCGATTTAAGATACGCGGGCGCCGCCGCCAAAATTTTTGTGTCTCCGATAATCACCTCGGGGCTTTTAGCCGGATAGCTCGATTTAAAGCCGTCCTTTACTATCGGAGAGCTGTATGACGCGAAGCCGTCCATTGACGGAGCGGTTGCAAAAATACAAAGCTTTTTATCCTGTCTTGCCGCCGCTAAACGGCAGGGATCGTTTACAGACCCCGTTCCAACAGATAAAACGCCTATATCTCTGCCGCGGATAATGCTTTCAAGCTCCTCGACGTGCTCCATACGGGCTACGCGGATTTCGTCGTATATTTTGTACTCAACCGAAAAATCCTTTAAGCTTTCCTCAATTTCTTTTGCGGCGGCGAGGGTGTTTTTGTCCGCCACAAGAAGAATGTTTTTCGGAAAACCGTTTTTCTTTAATATTTCGCCTACTTTTTTTACAAGTCCTGAGCCAATCTGCACGTCCTGCACGGCGGTACAGTGTTCTCTACCGCAGGAGCATGGCTGTTCAAACTCCTTTATAATTTCCATGACACTGTTCATTTCAATCACGTCACTTATCCTCTTTAATATTTAAAAGTTTATTCCGTCTCAAGCATATCCGCCAAACGCTTATCGGCGGCGGCTAAATTCTTAATTCCCTCAAACACATTGTCCGAAGAAAAGCTCTTCAAATAATTAGAAGCCTCCAGCGTTAAATAACCTTTATAATTAATATCCTTTAACGCCTTGACCACGGAATTGAAATCAACCGACATTGAAAAAGGAATTTGGTGTGAATCGTGAAATTGATCGTTATCGTGAATGTGCAATGCCTGTAAACGGTCTTTAAGTGCGTAAATCATTGTCGCCGTGCCCGAACCCGAGCCGCGCATTTCCGCATGACCTATATCAAGACAGGCGACAAGATAATCATCCTTCACTGCGTCTAAATGCTCAATAAAGCTTTCGGCGGTCGCACAGGCGGCAAAAGAGGATTGATCTTTTTCGGTGTCCCAATTCCACATATTTTCTGTTGCTATTTTAACGCCGCACTCCTTTGCAAACGGCAATAGCTCTATATACATTTCCGCATTCTCCGCCGCCGACTTATCATTATCAGGATGTATTATGCAAATATTTCCGCCCGCCTCTGCAGTGCACTCAATGGCGCGCTTAAAGTAGGAGCGAATTTCAGGGCAGGACGAGGGAAACGGCGCGTGTGACTGATTACAAACTATTCCGTAATCGTTTCCTATTTTCTTTAGCCTTCGTGCAAATGCCAAGTAGTTATTCGACGCTAGCGGATGATTGTTCTCAAGAAGTGCTTTACTTCCCCAATCATATTTGCACATTGCAAACATTGAAAAATCCCATGCGTCAAATCCCGCTTTTGCAATATACTCAATTGCTTTTTCTTCTCCGATTATATTGGCTGAAGATTCTATTTCGGTTGATATTTTCATAATGATCTCCATTCTGCCGCTGAAGCGCCGACATAAATAGGTTATATAAGCTTAGGCAGCGGCGGTTTTATTACATAGCTTTTTAGGAAAAAGACATACTGCAACGCGTATCAAATTAAGTTGCAGAAATCAATCTCACTTATTTAAACGATGTCCTTAGTAGCAATAATATCCGTTCCGTAAATATTTGTCAAGATGATGTCGCCGATTTTTACAGGTGCTTTTACCGAGGTTTTCCGAATTATTTCCATAACATCGAAAATATTTTCCTTCGGCACCGGTCTTGCGGTTTTTACGCTTACCATTGTGTTTTCACGGTTTTCTACCCGAACAATGCTCGTTACCGTGCGGGTCGGGTGGATACATTCCTCGATTCCGTATTTCTCGCCATTAGGACAGCTGTTTCCCGAAACGCAGGTTTTCGCGCCGTCTATATTAACCGAGAGCGAACAGCCGCGCGGGCAGATAATGCAGGTTAATTCCCGTTTCATTGTACTTCCTCCAGACTAACCGTTATTTCTTCATTTATATTTTTGAATCTTTCAGCTTTAACCGTTATTTTCTCCATTTCACCGGGCGCGGCTTTAAGCCTTACGGCGGCAGCTAATACCTCGTCGCCGCTTTTAACGGTATATCTTACTTTTCCAAAAGGCTGTGTTACGCGGAGAAACAGGGAAATATCCTCCTTCGGCGGAACCGTTACCCTTTGCGGCAGAACATACCGCACGCCGTTTCCTGCGGCGGTTTTCACGGTGACCGCCGAATGCAAATTACCCTTAACATATTCCGCCGCGCTTTTTCCGGCAATCTCCGCCTCGTCGGAGACATAATCCACAAGGTCGTGTACCTGCAAAACGTTTCCGCAGGCGAAAATTCCCTCATGCTCGGTCTGTCGGTGCTCGTCCACCAGGGCGCCGCTTGTAACCGCGCTCAACGGTATTCCCGCCGTTGAAGTAAGCTCGTTTTCAGGGATAAGACCGCAGGAAAGCAGCAGCGTATCGCAGGGTATATAACGCTTTGTTTCTTCAATTACCCGTCTGTTTTGGTCCACCTGCGCTACCGTCACGCCCTCAACGCGTTCTCTGCCGTGGATTTCCGCAACGGTGGTCGAAAGGTAAAGCGGTATACCGAAATCATTGAGACACTGCACAATATTCCGCGTAAGTCCGCCCGAATAGGGCATTATTTCGCACACCGCCTCGACCTTTGCACCCTGCAGGGACATTCTTCTCGCCATAATAAGCCCGATATCTCCCGAGCCTAAAATCACGACCCTTTTGCCGACCGAATAACCCATACAGTTAATAAGCTTTTGCGCCGTTCCAGCGCTGTAAACCCCCGCGGGACGGGTGCCCGGAATATTGAGCGCGCCGCGGCTCCGCTCTCTGCAGCCCATCGCAAGCACTACCGCCTTTGCCTCAATTTTAAGTATACCCCCGCTGTTTTGCGCGGTAACGGTTCTGCCCTCCGATATATCGGTCACCATTGTTTCATAAAAAACCTTTATACCTCTGTCTGCAACCGCCTTTTCGTAAACAGCGGCATATTCGGGACCTGTCAGCTCTTTGCCTAACTTATGAAGTCCGAAACCGTTATGAATACACTGCTTTAAAATACCGCCTAATTTTTCCTCGCGGTCTATAATTACCACGTCTTTAACGCCGCTGTCATACGCCGCGGCCGCCGCCGCCATTCCCGCGGGACCGCCGCCTATAATCACTATATCGTGCTTTATCATTTTATCTTTCTCCCCGTTTAAAGCTTGCCTGTAAACATATAAGACTCTTTGCCCTTTTTAGTGACGGTCTCTAAAGGCCAATTATTTTCCTCTGCCAAAAGCTCAGCCACAAACGGCGAGCAGAAGCCGCCCTGACATCTGCCCATACCCGAGCGTGTGCGGCGTTTTATACCGTCTATATCGTGCGCGGGCGGGTTTCGCTTTACGGCGTCTCTTATTTCGCCCTCGCTCACGATCTCACAGCGGCAGACTATTCTGCCGTATTCCGGGTGGGCTTTTATATATTCGTTCTTTTCCTCATCGCTCATTGTTCTGAAGAAGTGCGGGTTTTCGCGCTCTCCGTTAAAGTCGGGATTTTCGCGGAGCTCGGCGCCTATGCTTTTAAGAATATCCACCGTATATTCCGCTATCGCTACTGAAGAGGTAAGTCCGGGAGAATCGATGGCGGCAACGTGGATAAGATTTTCCACCTTTTCGCTTGCTCTAATAATGAAATCGCCCTTCTTTTCGGAGGAGCGAACGCCCGAAAATGATGTAATGACATTTCGGAAATTAACCGTTGGAACGCTCTTTTTTGCAAGCGCCGCCACAGTGTCAAGTCCCGTCAGGGTGGTTTCGTTATTTTCGGGAGAGTCAACCTCTAAAGCCGTCGGTCCCGTAAGCAGATTTCCGTCCACCGTAGGCGTTACAAGTATACCCTTACCCTCCTTGGTGGGAACCTGAAAAACAGTATGAGAAACCGTTTTGCCCTCCGCTTTGTCAAGAAGCATATATTCGCCAGCACGGGGGATAATCTCAAAGAATTTGTCACCTAACAGCTCGGCGATTTTATCCGCGTAACAGCCCGCGCAGTTGATAAGATATTTTGCGGTTATCTGTCTGCCGTCCGCCGAGCAGATTCTAAAGCCGTCCTCAGCTTTAACTATCGCCGTGACCTCGTAATTTGTGCGGAGCGCCGCGCCGTTATCCATCGCGTTTCCGACCGCGGCTATTGTAAGCTCATAAGGACATACTATTCCCGCGTTTGTAACAAGCAATGCGCTTGTGACGTTTTCGGAAAGATTAGATTCTTCAAGCCTTGCCTCGTTTCCCGAAAGGATTTTAAGCCCCTTAACGCCGTTTTTAATTCCGCGCTCATAAAGCTCTTTAACGGTTTTATCCTCGTCGGCTGAAAAGGCGCAGACAAGCGAGCCGTTTCGCTTTATAGGAACATTAAGCTTATTTGCGGCAGCAAAAAGCTTTTCCACGCCGATTACATTAAGCTTTGCTTTAAGTGTATCTGGCGCCGGGTCATAGCCGCCGTGGACTATTCCGCTGTTTGCCTTGCTCGCCCCGCAGGCGACGTCGTTTTCCTTTTCGAGCAGACAGACCGACAGACGGTATTTAGTAAGCTCCCTTGCCACCATACCGCCTATTACTCCCGCGCCTATAATTGCCACATCATACATTTTTTTAACTCTCCTTTTATTCTTCAATCGCGAAAGCCACGTTTTCAATTTCGGTAAGCCTTGATATATCAAGGTCTATTCTTTTATCTATAACAAGATTTATTCCCACATTGCCGCTGTTATTGCTTTTAGGTGCGAATATTTGATAGCTAAAAGCTTCGGGGATATATTTTTCAAGCTCTGCAAGCGTAGCATTCACTTTGTAAATATTGTCAAGCTCTATGTATATTACCTCGGCACTTTTGCGGCGGCGTTCAAATTTCGCAAAAAGAATAATTGTTGCCAGAAAAAGCACCGTAACTACTAAAGCGCCGATATAATAGCCGTAACCAACCGCTATACCTATAGTCGCGGTCGTCCAGACACCCGCCGCGGTCGTCAGTCCCGTAATCATATTGTTGGCTTTCAAAATAATCATACCTGCGCCCAAAAAGCCGATACCCGAAACCACCTGTGCAGGGATGCGGAAAACATCTCCGTTCGCTCCGAGGTTTTGCGAAACATACATGCTTGTCATTGACGTCATACAGGAGCCTAAACAGACCAGTATATGGGTTCTCATTCCTGCGGCTCTGCCATGGCGGGCACGCTCACTGCCGATAAGACTGCCTATAAGCACCGCCGAAAGCGAGCGCACAATTGTCGCGATAATAAGAGTTTTCATAAAACACCTCCAAAAAAATTAAGCGGAAAAGCAAACCGCATAATGTGCAGTTTACTCTTCCGCTCTCTTATATCTCCGCAGATTATATTATTCTTTTATAAAATTGACCATAAATTGCTTTTGCCTGTCGATACCGCAACCGCACCCGAGCCGAGCGCCGCGGTAACCTCCGCCTTTGTTTCTATCAGTCCTCCGGCGATTACTGGTATCTCCTTTTCGGAAAAAAGGCTTATTGCTTTCGGAATAACACCGGGCATTATCTCTATTAAATCCGGTCTTGCAGTATCGATCATCTCACTTATTGAGTTCATTCCCTTTGAATCAAGCACGAAAAAACGCTGAATTGCGGTAAGCCCGCATTCCTTGGCGCTGCGTACAAGCTGCGCCTTTGTGGTGATCACACCGTCGACCCCGAGCCCCGAAAGCCATTTGATTCCCGTTTTGTCCTTGCCTATACCCTCCGCTAAATCTATATGCACAAATATATGCTTATTATTCGCCTTAGCATTTTTTATATCGTTCGCAATCGTCATAATATTTGCGCTCAAATGAAAGAGCACCTCGACGTCGGACATAAGCGCCTTTTGCCAGCCCACAGAATCGGTGGCGGCGATTATAGGCGTCCGTTCTAACGCGTCAATGATATTTTGAGTATACACAGTTTCCCTCCTCAAAACAAAAAAGATACAAAGCCTCCACAGTACTTTGTATCTCTAATCTCTTTTTTATTATAATACAGCTTTTGCGAATTGTCAAGCTTTCTTATCACTATAAAATATTATTGATAAAATTACATATTATTGCTATAAAATTAAAAAACAACACTTTGCGAAAACTCAAAACCATTTTATACTCTTGACAACCCTCCTTTAATCAGTTATAATACCCTTGTAGCATGGTTTGAGAATGATGTCAAATTTGACTTCGGTCAAGTAACGGCATTGGTTTGAGTAACAGGGTCGGAATTATCTTTAAAGGGGTAATTCCGACCTTTTTTGTTAATATAAACAAACGACAATAAAATAAATTCGGTAAACGCAAAAAGACCGACCTTAACTCTGTTTTCGGAGAAAAGGCCGGTCTTTTTTGTTTTTACATAAAAACACGTACCGCCGAAGATCCGGCGTATCCGTAAAAGAATTTCGCGAAAGCTTAAGGGATTTCTTAAGGATACGTCTTTTCAGAAGCGGTACAGGAAAGGAACAAAAAAATATGAACGACAATCAAAACAATGTAAACAGCTTTCTCGACAGTATGGATGGAGCTCCCGCGGATGAGCTTACAGCAGCGGAAAACGGCTTTGTCTCACCCGCCGGAAACACACGGCAAGCGCCGTTTGCTCCCGCCGCCGTATGGCCGGGAGAACAGCAAATCATAACCACCCGTCAAACGGGTGGTTTGCACAAGGGCTAAAAGCCCATAATGCCGACCCGCGTCTCAAGGCGC
>CALWDJ010000047.1 GCA_944376655.1 uncultured Clostridia bacterium | reverse complement strand
CCTGTCGCCGGAAAAACAAAAAATGCGGCTTAACGCCGCAAAAAAAATAAAGCTTAATGTTTATCGACAGACTGAAATCCTCCGCTCACGGAGGATTTTAAAATGGTGCTTTGAAAAAAACACAAAATCAATATGTTTCAAACTGCGAGTAATACAGCTTTGAGTAAAAGCCCTTTTTTGCCATTAGCTGCTCGTGCGTTCCCTGCTCCTCAATGTCCCCGTCCTTGATGACAAGAATATTGTCCGCGTTCTTTATGGTAGAGAGCCGGTGCGCTATGACAAAGCAGGTTTTGTCCCGCATAAGCTCACGCATTGCCGCCTGAATCTGCTGCTCGGTTCTTGTGTCTACATTTGAGGTTGCTTCGTCGAGTATCAGCATTTTGCAGTCAAGCAGCATGGCGCGCGCTATGGTGAGAAGTTGCTTTTGACCTTTGGAAATATTGATACCGTTATCGCTTAAAACAGTGTCATATCCGTCGGGAAGACTTTCAATAAAATCGTGGATTTTGGCGGCTTTCGCTGCCGCTTCGACTTCTTCTTTGGTAGCGTTTTCTTTTCCGTAAGCAATATTATCAAAAATTGTTCCGTAAAAGAGCCATGTATCCTGGAGAACCATTGAATACGCCCTGCGGAGACTCGAACGGGTTATATCGTAGATATTGTTACTGTCAACATAAATCGCGCCGCTGTCCGCGTCATAAAAGCGCATAAGCAGGTTTATTATTGTGGTCTTTCCGGCGCCGGTGGGGCCGACAATCGCCACAAGACTTCCTTTTTCAGCCTTCATACTGAAGTTGTGTATTACAGTTTTGTCAGGCGTATATCCGAACGATACGTTTTTCACCAGCACCTCACCGTATACGTCTTCAAGCACTTTGGCGGACTGAGCGTCCGGCTTTTCGGGCAGTTCGTCTATAAGCCTGAATACGCGTTCAGCTGCCGCAAAGGCGGACTGGAGCTCGCCTATAATGTTGGCGATTTCGTTTATCGGTCCGGAAAACTTGCGTGAGTACTGGACAAACGAGGAAATATTGCCGAGCCCTATGCCGCCGTCAAGATACATGAGCGCTCCGAAAATGCTTACCAGTACAAGTGATATATTGTTTATGAAATTAACCGAGGGACCGGTCAATGTGCCGTAATATTCGGCTTTGTTGTAAGCGTCAACCGCTTCTCTGTTTTTTATATCAAATCTCTCGATCACACGCTTTTCCCTGCCGTATGCCTTTGTGGTCTTCTGTCCGCCTATCATTTCCTCAACAAAACCGTTAAGCTCGCCGAGCTTTTTTGAGCGGTTGCGGAAAAGGGGGCGTACCCTTGTTGTTATAAACCGTGTGAACACCACTGAAAGCGGTATCGTCACCGCGAAAACCAGAACGAGCTTCGGCGCTATCGTAAGCATCATAACAAGCGAGAAAACAACTATGACAATGCTCTGGAGTATCTGGAGAAGGTCATTTGAGAAGGACTGGTTGACCGTGTCGATGTCATATGAAATTACGCTGATTATATCGCCGGTCTGGTATTTGTCAAAAAATCCGACCGGCAGCGAGGAAAGCCGGTTGAAAACGTCTTTTCTCATACGGTAAATAACCTGACGGCTCAGGCGTATCATTATAATAGATAGGAGGTACGAAAGCACACCGGACACAATATAGAAAACCGCCATAAGCGCCACATAGTAAAACACCTTGGGAAAGTCAACGCTTCCCGCGCCTACTCCCATAGCGTCAATGGCGTTTCCTGAGAGCTTCGGGCCGAAAAGACCTAAAATATTTCCGGAAAGCATGGAAACAAGGGCAAGGAAAATCAGCAGCTTGTGGCGGCTCAGATATTTCCAGAGTCTTCCGATAAGGTATTTTTTCCGTTTTTTCTGAATTTCAGCCATTGAGCTCCACCTCCCCGCAGCCCATCTGGCTTTCGGCTATTTCGCGGTAAACCGGACAGCTTTCAATAAGCTCCGAGTGCCTGCCTTTTCCGATCATTCTGCCGCCTTCCATAACGATTATCATATCCGCGCCCATAATTGAGCTTATTCGCTGGGCGATTATAATAAGCGTTGAGGAGGAATAGCCGGCGGCAAGCTCCTTGCGCAGCACGGCGTCGGTGCGGTAGTCAAGCGCGGACGAGGAATCGTCCAGCACAAGTATTTCCGGGTTCGCCGCGAGGGCGCGGGCTATTAAAAGCCGCTGCTTCTGGCCGCCGCTTAAATTGTTTCCGCGCGCGGATACATGATATCCGGCGCCGCCCGCGGAATCAGTAAAGGATTTTGCCTGCGCGGTTTTTATCGCGGCTTCAAGCTGTGAATCGGGTATGTCGCGGAAATAGCGGATGTTTTCGGCAATAGTGTCGGCAAAAAGAAAATCGTTCTGAAATACCACGCCGAATTTCCTGTAAAGCTCTTCCTTCGGTATGGAGCGTATATCCTCGCCGTCTATGAGTATTCTGCCGCTGTCGGTATCGTAAAAGCGCATAAGAAGATTTATTATCGTGCTTTTTCCGCTGCCGGTCGCGCCGATAATGCCGAGCGTCTGACCGTGTCCGAGCGAGAAGCTGATATCCTCAAGATTGTTTTTGATTTTTTCATAGGAAAAGGTGACGTGGTCGAATACAATATGACTGTCTGTTTCCGCTTTCGGCATAGGTATCACGCCAAGGTCCTCGGGAGCTTTAAGAACCTCCGCCACACGCTTGGCCGACGCCTCACCCTTTGAGCACATGACGAATATTCTTGTGATTCCGAGCATGGCGTTCAGAATAATGGTAAAATAATTAAGAAAAGCGATTATGACGCCCGGGGTAGTTACGCCCGCGTTCATGCGGAACGCGCCTACCGCCACAACCGCCGTAAGTCCGAGGTTGAGTATGAGCGACGAGCCGGGGTTGGTCACCGCCATTATGCTGCCTACATGCTGTTCGGTATCCGCAAGCTCATTATTGACGCTGTCGTACCTGCCTTTCTCGTACTCGGTTTTTGACAGCGCCTTGATAACACGGGCTCCGGTTATGTTCTCCTGAACAACACGCACCATTTTGTCAAGCACGCTCTGCTGCTTTGTGTAGAGCGGCACGCTTTTTTTAGTCACAAGATAGACGAGAAGCGCTATTACCGGAAGTGTCGTGACCAGTACAAGTGTAAGTCCGGTATCCATCATAAGCGTTATAATTATTCCGCCGATAAGCAGTATAGGACCTCTTACGCCTATGCGCTGCATTCGCGCGAAAAGCTGGTTGAGGTTGTAGGTGTCGGTCGTGAGCCTTGATACGGCGGACGGTATGGTGAACCCGTCAAGCTGCCTTGCCGAAAGATATGTTATTTTGCTGAAAAGGTCGTGACGTATGTTTTCGGTTATGCTTCCGGCTGATTTCGCCGCCATACGGTTGGCAAAGATGTTTCCGAGCAGAGCCGTGAGCGCGCACAGCGCCATTACGCCGCCCCAAAGGAGTATTTTACCCCTGTCGCCGGTCGGTACAATGTCGTCGATTATCGTGGCGAGTATAGAGGGAATGAGCAGCTCCATTATAGACGCCACGAATTTAATGGCAAGGGTAACGGAAATATATCCTAAAAAAGGACGTATGTATCTAAAAATGTCCTTCATTTTTGCCTCCGCATTTTTAAAGGGTGAAAATAAACTGCAAACCCGAATATATATGATTATTAAATTACAGAATAACACATTTTTATATATTTGTCAAAAGTATATGCAGTCAAAATAAAAAAACGGTTAAATATAAAAAAATATGATTGCGGACAGTAGGGTTATTTGTTATAATAAAAAAGAATATGAATAAGTCCGTAAAGCCGCGATATAACTGCTTTGCGGAGAAACGGAGATATTTACAATGGCTAATGTTATTCTTCTCGCTTACACACCGGAACCCGAACGCACCGTCGCGGCGGCGGCAAAGCTTTGCTACAGCAGCTCCGGCATAAATCAGCTTAATGACAGCCTTACAGATGAAAAGGCCGCTTCCTTTGTGGAAATGCTTTCGGAAATAGGTCACGAAAGCCCTATCGAGCACGCGAGCTTCACTTTCGGGATAGAGGGCGTCTCCCGCTCGCTGCTTGCGCAGATAACAAGGCACAGAATGGCGTCTTTTTCGGTAAAGAGCCAGCGCTATGTCAGGGAGGGCAGCTTTGAGTATGTGACCCCGCCTGAAATCGCCGCCGAGCCTGAGGCTAAAAAGATATACGATGAAATTATGGCGGACGACCAGGAAAGGTATGACCGCCTTGCCGTCATTTTAAAGGAAAAGCATATAAAAACGTTTATCTCGGAGGGGAAGGACGAGAAAACCGCCGCGCGCCTTGCGGAGAAAAAAGCCATTGAGGACGCGCGCTTTGTGCTTCCTAACGCCTGCGAGACCCAGATGGTTATGACCATGAACGCACGCTCGCTTATGAACTTTTTCAAGGTGCGCTGCTGCAGAAGGGCGCAGTGGGAAATACGGGACGTTGCCAATCAGATGCTGGCGCTCGTTTCGGCGGTTGCGCCGAATATTTTCAAAAACGCCGGACCGTCCTGTCTGCGCGGCGGCTGCAGTGAGGGCAAAATGTCCTGCGGAAAGCCGGACGAGGTACGCAGCTTTTATAAAGGACTGAAGAAGAATGGGTAAGCTCATAGTTATTGAGGGACTGGACGGCAGCGGAAAATCTACGCAGCTTTCTCTCTTGCCGGACAGGCTCTCGGAAAAAGGGATAGACTGCCGCACGGTCTCATTTCCGGATTACGAAAGCGATTCAAGCGCGCTTGTTAAAATGTATCTTGCCGGAAAATTCGGAACAAAGCCGTCGGATGTCAACCCGTACGCCGCGTCGGCTTTTTACACGGTGGACAGGTACGCCTCGTACAAATCGGTCTGGGGCGAATACTATAACAGCGGCGGAACGGTTGTTTCGGGAAGGTATACCACGTCGAACGCGGTTCACCAGACCTCAAAGCTGCCGAAAAGCGAGTGGAAAGCATTTCTTGACTGGCTTTACGATTTTGAATACGGCAAAATCGCAATACCTAAGCCGGACAAGGTAATATTTCTCGATATGCCGGTTGAGGTTTCCCAGAAGCTGCTGGACAGGCGTTACAGTGCCGGCGGTGGAAAGGATATCCACGAGAGCGATACGGAGTATCTCGAAAACTGCCGTAAGGCGGCGGTTTTCACGGCGGATTATTCGGGCTGGAGCATTATTCCATGTGCCGCGGGCGGAGAACCGAGGTCAGTTGAAGAAATATCCGACGATATTCTTAAAGAGGTACTTTCACTATATTGAGGAGGGAAATATATGGTTTATGTTTTTCTGGCCGACGGTTTTGAGGAATGTGAGGCGCTTGTTCCGGTTGACATACTGCGCCGCGGCGGGATAGAGGTTAAAACGGTCGGGGTAGGCTCAAAAACGGTTAAAGGCTCGCACGGTATAACCGTTGTATGCGATATTACTGCGGAGGAAGCCGCGAAAGAAAATCTTGAGGCGGTAATACTTCCCGGCGGTATGCCGGGAACGCTTAATCTTGAAAAAAGCGGTACAGTTCAGCGTTTTTTGGATTATTCGGCGGAAAACTCGCTTTTTATAGCCGCTATATGCGCGGCGCCTTCGGTTCTCGGGCATAAGGGATTTCTGAGGGGAAAGAAAGCCACCTGCTTCCCGGGCTTTGAAAGCGCTCTTGAGGGAGCGGAGTTCTGTGACGTTCCCTGTGTGAGGGACGGCAGGATAATAACCGCCTGCGGCGCCGGTGCCGCTTTTGAGTTCGGCTTTCAGGTGCTTGAAGCGCTGACGGGAGACAAACAGGCCGCCGACGCGCTCAGAAAGAATATGCTGTATACAAAATAAACGCAGGGTGAAGAAAATGGACGATAAAAATTTTACCGGAATTCCGGAGGAAAACAGTCAGCCGCTTGAAGCAAAGCAGGAAGCCGATAATTCGTCTGACGATTTTGTTATCGGCAAAGGCTTTGAGATAGACGGCGGTGAAAACGAAGATAATCAAGGGAAAAAGAAAAAGGGCAGACATTCGGCAGGAAAAAGCATTATAAAAACAATAATATGGATACTCTGCATTATAATAGTGTCTGTCGGTCTTGCTTTCGGGGTGATATACGCGGGAGCGGATTATATGGGCATAGGCTTCGGAAGAGGCAGCGACGTGACAATAGAAATAGAGCAGGGGATGTCTACCGAGCAGATAGCCGAGGAGCTTAAGGAAGCCGGCGCGGTGAAAATCCCGCTTCTTTTCAGGATTTACGCCAAGTTCAAGCATTACGACAGCCAGTTCAAATACGGCGTTTACAGCTTCAATACCGAAGCAGGCTACGAGGCAATTTCGCAGATGCTTATTGAAGAGGGCGCGCTGGCGCAGAGCGTAAAGGTCACGATACCGGAAATGTCATCGATTGACGATATAGCAGAGATTCTTGAGGAAAACGGGGTCTGCACAAAGTCTGACTTTATAAACGAGGTTCAGAACGGCGAGTTCGGATATGATTTTATTGACGACATACCGGTTGATAATGTTTATTACCGCCTTGAGGGATACCTTTTCCCCGAAACCTACGATTTTTACAATTTTGATTCCGAGGAATGCGCTCATCTCGCGGTGGAGAAAATGCTTAAAACGCTTGACGATAAGCTGACCGACGGTATGAGGCAGAAGATTTCGGAGAGCGGCTATACGCTTCACGAGATAATGACCATGGCTTCCATTGTAGAGCTTGAGGCGGGAGGAAGTCCCGACGAGATGGCGAATGTCGCCGCGGTTTTCTACAACAGGCTTGAGAGCGACGATTTTACCACTTTGGGCTCTTCGCCTACGAGAAAATATCCTTACGGCGGCGGAAAATACAACACGTATGAGTCGCCGGGTCTTCCGCCCGGACCGCTCTGCTCGCCGAGCCTTAAATCCATCGAGGCGTCGATAGAGCCTACAGAGGATTTCGATTATTATTACTTTGTTACCGACGCGTCAATGAAATTCTATTACAACAAAACCCTTGCGGAGCATAATTCAACCATTGCGAGACTGCAGGCGGCAAATAACTGGATATATGAAGACTAAGATAAAAATACCTGAGCTTCTGTGTCCGGCGGGGGATATCACAAGGCTTAAGGCGGCGGTGGATTTCGGAGCGGACGCGGTGTATCTTGCCGGCGAGGAGTTCGGCATGAGAACCGCCGCGGCAAATTTCGGTGTAGAGGATCTTAAGGCCGGCATCGAATACGCCCATAAGCGCGGTGTAAAGGTGCATATCGCCTGCAATGTCATTCCGCATAACGAAGAAATACCGAGACTGCCGGCATTCCTCGAAACAGCGGACGGCTTAGGAGCGGACGCCCTTATAGTAGCCGATATCGGCACGCTCGCTCTCGCGAAAAAATACGCGCCGCACTGCGAGAAACACGCGTCGGTTCAGTCGGGAATATGCAATTATGAAACGGCAAACGCCTTTTACGGTATGGGAGTAAAGCGGGTCGTGCTGGCGAGGGAGCTTTCCCTTGCGGAAATTGCGGAGATAAGGGAAAAGACACCGCCGGAGCTTGAAATCGAGGTTTTTGCCCACGGCGCGATGTGCGTTTCCTTTTCGGCGAGGTGCCTGCTTTCAAGCTATATGACGGGCAGGGACGCTAACCGGGGCGACTGCGCCCAGTCCTGCCGCTGGAGCTATTCGCTTATGGAGGAAAAGCGGCCGGGACAGTATTTCGATATAACCGAGACCGACAAGGGAACCTATATACTCAACGCGAACGATTTGTGCATGGCGGAGCATCTGCGCGAAATGGCGCTTTGCGGAATAGACAGCGTAAAGATAGAAGGCAGGGCGAAATCCCACTATTACGTGGCGGTCACCGCCAACGCCTACCGAGGCGCTCTTGACAGCCTTAAGGACAGTACGGAAGATTGGAAGGTTCCGGGATGGGTGACGGACGAGCTTAACAAAATAAGCCACCGCACATATTCGACAGGCTTTTATTTCGGGAAGCCGGAAAATTCGCAGACTTATAAGAACGCGGGCTATATAAGGGATTATTCGGTCGCCGCTACGGTGGACGGATACGAGGACGGATATATTACCGCTACCCTTAAAAATAAGTTTTTGCAAGGGCAGGAGCTTGACTGCCTTGAGCCGGGAAGCGTGCCTTTTAAAATAAAGGCGGATATTCTGCTTGACGGGGACGGCAATCCGATCGGGTCCGCGCCGCACCCGATGATGAAAATAAAAATACCGTTTGAAAGACCTGTGAAAACCGGCTCAATGCTCAGAATGAAGGCGGAATGACTGCATACTGATTTGAGAGTGTGATAGCTCAAATCACACATTTAGAACATGCTGTGGCTGCTTATAATTAATTCTAAAGTTAAAAAGATTTTTTCTTTCAGATAATCTTATTGATTTTTTATTTGGAGTTGTTGTTATGGATTTTCCGCTTAATTTTATAAAGGCAGGGGATAAATTCACCACCATAGAGGAGCATGTGCCCGCGCCGTATTTTCGCCGTACCTTTACGGCTGATAAGGAAGCGGCCTCTGCCGAGCTTATCATCACCGGACTCGGATATTACGAGCTATTTGTCAACGGCAAAAAAATAACCAAGGGTCCGCTTGCCCCTTACCGCAGCAA
>CALWDJ010000046.1 GCA_944376655.1 uncultured Clostridia bacterium | reverse complement strand
CCGCCGTGTACCGAACGGTACGCACGGTGGTGTGAGAGGTCGGCTGGTCAACTAATGGTCAGCCTCCTACTCGATTACAATATATAATTCTGAGTTTATGACACAAGAAAGCCATACTCTTGTACTGCTATCACTGTATCTTACTCGTTCGGTTTCTCAAGTTCCCACAGACTGTCAATGGATTTGAAATTATCAGGAAAAAAATACACCTTTGTTTTGCTGTAAGTACTGTTTTCCGTCAAGCAATTCCAGACCACTATTTTGTATGTCAGCGCTGTGTATTCCCTTGTTCCTCCGTCATTGTATATACCCGTGGGAATCGGAATAAGCATAATTGCTGCAGCGATTACCGCTATAACAGGTATCCATATCTTCTTTTTCATTGAAATACCTCCCGCTATTCGAGAAACCTTTTCCCTGTTTACTCCGTGGAAAATTTACCGTAGCCGTCAGTCAAGTCCCGGCGCTATTTTCTCATTATAAAGCTCTATCGCTTCCCTTATTATCTTTTTTGCCGTTTCCGCGCCGCAGACATCGTCAACCACCGTTTCCTTGCCCTCAAGCGTTTTGTATATCCTGAAAAAATGGCACATTTCACTGAATATATGCTGCGGCAGCACGGAAATATCACGATAGCCGTTGTATGTGGGGTCTCCGAAAGGAATGGCGATTATTTTCTCGTCCCTCTTGCCGGAATCAAGCATGGTGATAGAGCCTATCGGATAGCACTTCACAAGGCTTGCCGAATGAATTTTCTCACTGCTGAGCACAAGCACATCAAGCGGGTCGCCGTCGTCGCAGTAGGTGCGCGGAATAAAGCCGTAATTTGCCGGATAGTGGGTTGATGTATACAGTATCCTGTCAAGAATGATGTGACCGGTTTCCTTATCAAGCTCGTATTTATTTTTAGAGCCTTTTTCAATCTCGATAACCGCTATAAAATCATTTGGAGTTATTCTCGCCGGGTTTATATCGTGCCAGATATTTGACATACTACTCTTTCTCCTTTGAACTGATTTTTTGTGCTGCCGCCTTTGAGAACTCACAGCCGCAGTAATTCTGCCTGTAAAGACAGTATTCTTTAGAAAGTTCTATTGAACGCTGGTATCTTCCGCGTTTTTTTAAATCTGTCGGCAGATAAAGCAGTTCCGCATTTTCCGCTGCCTTTTCTCCGCAGGCGTTTATAAGGTCGGGGCTTTTAAGCGGGCTAATGGTAAGCGTTGTGGCAAAATACTCATATCCGAGCTTTTTTGCCTGTTTCGCCGTCCTTTCAAGCCGCAGCATAAAGCATTTTTCACACCTTTCGCCGCCCTCCGCAGCGTTTTCAAGCCCTGCCGACGCCTCAAGAAATTCCGAATGGCGGTATTCCGGCGCTGTTACGTTTATGCCCGCGGCAAACGGCGCCTCTTTAAGAAAACGCTCAAGCTCACGCAGTCTTTTAAAAAACTCCTCATTGTCCGAAATATTAGGATTGTAAAAAAATACATCTGTGCAAAAATGCTCCGCCAGATACTCAAGACTTGCCGAGGAACACGGGGCGCAGCAGGCGTGAAGCAGCAGCCGCGGCTTTTCGCCGTTCAGTTCTTTTATTATTTTGTCTGTTTCAAGCTGAAAATTTTTCCTGTTTTCTTTTTTGTTTTTTTCGTAAATCATATTATTATATTATCACTCTTGCTTTAAAAATTCAAGAAAATAAACCCACGCAAATCAAAAAATGACAAAATAAAAGTACTGTCACCGGAAATACTAAAACCGAAGGAGGTTACAGATATGCAAAACGGTTCAATGACATTTATGAAAGGTCTCGGCGCCGGAATGATAGCCGGAGCGGCGGCTCTCGCGGTCGGCAAGGTTATGCTTCAGGACCATAAAAACATCGCGAAGGGCTCAACCAAGCTCGTAAAGGCCGTCGGAGAATTTGTCGACGGCGTTCAGACTATGTTCCATTAACGTATAATTCAAAATCCTATTTTTTCCTCAGTTTCAGACATCAGGACAAAAAGCGCCGGTCATTACCTGACCGGCGCTTCAGTCTATCGATAAACCTAAAGAATAATTTTTTGCGGCGGAAACGCCGCATCTTGTTTTTCCGGCGACAGGTGCGTCGGAAAAACTCATTATAAGCGAAAAACCGCTTGACGAGCGGTTTTTCAAGGGCACAGGTGTGGTATTGGCGAGGATAGAGTGCAGTCCGAAAATCAAAGATTTTCGAGCGAACGGCATCCTCGTCCAAGAGCGTGTCGGAAAAGTCGACACGCTCAAGCGCCGGTCATTACCTGACCGGCGCTTGATATTATTTCTTTTTGCCTTCGGCAAGGGCTTTTTTAGCCTTGTGTCTATTCCAGATAACCCACATAGGTCCTGCGATGAAAAGTGACGAGGCACCGCCCGATACAATACCGAACGCCATCGGAACGGCGAAGGTGCGGAGCGATGAGAGTCCGAACAGCTCGGATACCACTACTATTGTGATAACCGCGATAAATGTGGTCACCGAGGTAACGATATTTCTTACCTTGACCATATTTATACTGTCATTGACAAGCACGCCTATCTCCGCGTCGGGATTTAGCCGCTCGTTCTCACGCACACGGTCGTAAATAACTATCGTGTCATTGAGCGAGTAGCCGAGTATCGTAAGCACAACCGCGATATAGTTCGAGTCTATCTGCAGACGGAATATGACGCATACGAAGAAGGTTACCAGCACGTCGAAAATAAGAGTGAGAAGCGCGGTTACCGCGGCGGAAACACCGCCGATGCGGCGGAACCTTATTCCGACGTATATAACAACCAGCACAGCGGTTATCAGAACGGCGACAAGGCTCTTCGCGAAGAACGTTCCCGCGATATTCGGGCTTACCGAGTTTGAGTTATAAAGCGTGATATCGTTATCCCCGAAGGTTTCGGTGAGCTTTCCGGTAAGCTCCTCCTGTGTTTCGGCGGAGATGGATTCCCTGCCGACAAGTGTTATTTCAAAGGTTTTAGTGTCTCCGGCGAGCGAAGTGCTCTTGGAAACGGTAAACGAATTGTCTATTACCTCTTTGACTGCGGACTCTATTTCGGCGTCGTCAATATCTCCCTCATAGGAATAAGCCAGCTTTGTACCGCCGCTGAAGTTGATATCGAGCTTTACGCCGAAGGACGGAACAAACATAAATACGATTCCGACAATGAAGAAAGCCGCGTAAATTATAAGAACGGTCTTGAATACCCTGTTGAAATCAATATTGAAACTACGCATTGCTCTTACCTCCGTACAGCCAGGGTTTTCTTAAGAATTTAAGCTGAGAAACACTCTTGAGCATAAGTTTGGAAGCAAGAATGCCCATGATAAAGTTGAATATAACGCCTACAAGCAGAGTATATCCGAAGGAATAAATCGAGCCTGTGATAGACGAGCCGAGAAGCGACATTATCGGTGAGAATATCTTTGCTATAAAGCTGTCCGGCGTTCCGAACGCTCCCATAAGCACAAGAGACACGATTATAATGGTTACGTTACCGTCAATTATAGCGCTAAGCGAGTTCTTATAGCCGCTGTCAATGGCACCGTCAATGGTCTTGCCCTTCTTGAACTCGTCCCTTATTCTTTCGGACGCTATTACGTTACAGTCAACGCCTACGCCGATCGACAGAATAATACCGGCAATACCGGGGATCGTAAGCGTAAAGCTGTCCGCTCCCGGGAAATAGCCCGAAATGCAGGCGACCGAGCCGGCAAGCTGACCGAGAAGAGCAATAGAAGCCACTATACCGTTAAGACGGTAGCGCAGTATCATAAGCAAACATACTATTCCGAAAGCTACCGCTCCGGCTATTACCATTACCCTTAACGCGTCGGAGCCGAGGGTCGGCGAAATGATCTGGAGCTTACTGTCGTCAACAGTAAGGGCGAAAGGCAGTGAGCCGGCGTTTATCTTGTCCGCCAGTTCCTTTGCCGCGTCAGCGCTTTCCATACCGTCAATATACGCCGTTCCGCCGGTTATAGCCTGATTTACGGTCGGAGCCGATATTTCCTGATCGTCCATCCAGATTGAGATCTTCTGGTTTACAAGCTCGGCTGTGGCTGTCGCGAACTTTGAAGAACCGGCATCGGTAAAGGTCAAATAAACGACATACTCGCCGTTCTCGTTTACTCCCGCCTGCGCGCTTTCAATGTCCGCCGCGCCGCTTAATATTACATCGTCCTTATCCTCGTTGCGGCAGAATGTGAGCAGTGCGGTCTCGCCCAGCTCCTGCACGGCCGCCGCAGCATCAAAATCGCTCTCGTCAGCCGCCCACGGGAATCTCACGATTATCTGGTGGTTATCTGTGTCTGTATAAACCTCATAGTCGGTTATGTTCTTATTTACAAGGCGGGTCTCGATTATCGCCTTGGCGGCGTCCATATCCTCATCGGTTATGTCCACTCCCTCTTTGTCAGGCGAAAATACCGCCTCAACGCCTCCGCGTATATCGATACCCCAGCGGATATCCTCCGCGCCTTTTGTGTAAACCTTCCTTAAGTCGCCGTAGTAGTTATCAATGCCGAAAAAGGCGGTGTAAGTAAGCGCCAGTATCAGCACCAGTACTACAAAAAATACCGGCTTGCCCGTTCTTTTGGACTTCATTGGCAAATCCTCCACTAAATGTGATTATTTATCAATTATACATAAAAACGATTGTAAAGTCAATCATTTAAGCCAAAACATACAAATCAGGCTTTTTCGGCTATAAGTTTTTCAAGCGCAGCATAGCGCACCGCTATGCAGAGCACAACCGAAGCCTTTTTGATTTCCTCTACCGACGGATATGACGGCGCTATTCTCAGATTGGAATCAAGCGGGTCGTTGCCGTAGGGATATGTCGCTCCGGCAGGGGTAAGTATCATTCCGGCGTTGGCGCAGAGCTGTTCTACCCGCTTCGCGCAGCCTTCAAGCACATCAAGGCTTATGAAATATCCTCCGCGAGGATTGGTCCATTTCGCTATTCCGGTATCTGACAGCTGCTTTACAAGCTCTGATATTACCGACTCAAATTTCGGGCGCAGAATCGCTGCGTGACGCTTCATATGACGCTTTACATCATCTACGGTTCTGAACATTCTCGCGTGCCTTAACTGATTGAGCTTATCGGGTCCTATGGTCTGATATTTCATTCTGTCCTTGAGCATGGCGACATTGTTCGGGCTGCCCGCCTCAACCGCCACTCCCGCTCCGGGGAAGGTGATTTTTGAAGTTGAGGCAAATATCAGAGGCATATCCGGATTGCCGGCTTTGAGACATTCATCATATATATTAAGCAGCCTGTCGCCCTCATCGTAGAGGTCGTGCACCACATAGGCGTTATCCCAGAAAATCCTGAAATCACCGGCGGCAGGCTTCAGTCTCGCCATTCTGCGGACAACCTCGTCGCTGTAGGTTATTCCCTCGGGATTGGAATATTTCGGCACGCACCATATGCCTTTTACCTTGCTGTCCTTCACAAGCTCCTCCACCGCGTTCATATCAGGGCCTTCGGGAGTCATTCTGACAGGTATAAGCTCAAATCCGAAATATTCGGTAACGGCAAAATGACGGTCATATCCCGGAACGGGGCATATGAATTTAAGCCCGTCCTGCTTACACCACGGCTCTCCGCCCATGCCGTGAGTCATCGCCTGAGCGATGGTATCAAACATCATGTTGAGCGAGGAATTTCCTCCGACTATTATCTGATCGGGCTGAAGTCCGAGAATTTTTCCGAAAAGGGTTTTAAGCTCGGTGAGACCGTCAAGTCCGCCGTAATTCCGGCAGTCTATCCCGCTTATGTTCTTGAAGCCGGTATCGTTGCCGACAAGATCGAACATTTCTCCGCTCAGGTCCATATTGTCAAACCCGGGTTTTCCCCTTGACATATCGAGCGACAGATGCAGCCCTCTTAAATGCTCGTACTCATGGCGCACCGACTTAAATTCCTCAGCCAGTTCTTCTCTGCTCATTTTCAAGTAATCTGACATACGAATGCCTCCTTACAACCTATTAAATATAATACATTCCGCCCGTTTTTTCAAGTAATTTATGCGTACAAAAAGCATTTTTTCGGTTATTTAAGGCAAATCAGTTTATTCTTGACAAAACTGCCGCTGTTATACTATTATATATTATGTAAAATTAATCCGTATCAAGAGGTGCTTTTATGAGCAAAAAAAAAATAGCCATTATCTCAGGAGCCGCGGTCGCGGCGGTAGCGCTGCTTGCTTTACTGACAGTATACCTTGTTTCGGTTTTCAGCCCGTCTGACAGCGGCGGGAAAGAAAGCACCGGAAAGCCCACGATTTCTGCCGGTACCGTTACCGCGTCGGCAGGCGATACTGTTAAAGTCCCGATTGAGTTTACCGGGAACCCCGGCGCCATGGGCTTTTTGTTTGACATCAGCTATGACGCCGATTCACTTGAATACATAACCTACGAAAAAGGCGAGCTGCTTTCCGATTGTGAGGTTTCGGGAGGTGACGGCGCATTAAAGCTGCTCAGCGTTGAAAACGAGAACATAACCGACGACGGTGTTATGGCATATATCAGCTTTAAAGTGAAGGACGGCGCCTCGGGTGACTGCGCCGTAAAGGTTATATGCGAGGAAAACAGCGTATGCAATTATGACGAGGAATCGATAGCCGTTGAAACGTCAGACGGTAAGGTCACTGTTAAATAAGCGATCCGGCTCGCGGTTTTTTATCCGAACCGCCCGCCGAAAAAGCAAAAGAGGCTTTTCGCTTATAATGAGTTTTTCCGACGCGTCTGACGCCGGAAAAAAATGCGGCTTCTCGCCGCAGAAAAATCAAGTTCGAGATTTTATAAAAATAAAAGCGCCGGAGTACCGGCGCTTTTATTTTTAAGCACAGCCGCGCGGGTCAGTCGCAGCTTTTTATTATTTTCCTTACAAGTCCTACCACCCTTATGCGCAGTATATCCTCTCCGGTAAAACGCATTACGGGGTACATCGGGTTTATCGAGTGAAGCTCTATCCAGTCCTTGCCGTAAACCACCTTTTTCACAAGTCCCTCGTCCCCGTCCAGCAGCACGACCGCTATGCTGCCGCTGTCCACACTCTCCTGCTTGTATACCTGTATTATGTCCCCGTCCTCGATTTTTGGGTACATACTGTCCCCCTTTACCCTGACGCAGATAGTATTTTCCGCCTCATAAGCAGACGGTATATATATAGGAGTGTAATCTATAACCTCGTTCGAGGCATATGCCCCGAAGCCGGCTGAAACGCTTTCAAAAACCGGCACCATACGGACATAACTCTGAAGCAGACCGCTTATGTTTGAAACCGGAGTGTTCTTCTCTTCGATAAGCGCTGATTTTAAAACGCCGAAATAATCGGCGAGCGCCTCTATTTTGTCTATACGCGGATATTTGCTGCCCGAGAGCCATTCCGAAACGGTTGAATATTTGAATTTAAGGTCATCACACAGCCTGCGGCGGTCAATACCTTTTATCTGCATAAGCCTCTGAAGGTTCAGGGCAAAAATTTTTTTATTGGCTGAGTCATTCATTTCAACACACCCTTCCGATATGATTATACATTAAAAGCGTAATTTTGTCAAATATTTTTATAAAATTACACTTTAAGTGTTGACAGTGCTGAGAAGGTGTGCTATACTCTTATTACATTTAAAGCGTATTTAATAATTTTTTTGCATCTTTTTACGCTTTAAACGTAAAACCTGTCCGCTGCCCCGTAGGACGGAACAGTTAAAGCCATAAAGGAGAAATCAGCAGTGAATTACGCAGATAAAAGCATTATTATTGACGGTTTTACGGATTTGATAAAATATTACGCCGGAAAATCCCCGGCAGAGGATATGAGCTCCGACCTTATGCTTTTTTTGCTTGAGCTTATCTCGGCAGGCAGAGCAATAAGCAGGAGATACGTTGCTGTCGCCGTCCGCAACGAATATATCCGCCTTTCAAAGGCGGAAGCGGCAAGGCGGAGCGCCGAGGTTCCGTATAATGAGGAGATGCGCGGGCAGGAATATAATACGGAAAATATAATTGATATAAAAACCACCCTGTCCGTACTGCCCGAAAAGCAGAGAAAGGCACTTATACTGCACAGGGTAAGCGGTCTTACCTTTGAGGAACTGGCAAAAAAGCACGGCACCACCAGACAGGCGCAGTACCGGCTTGTGAAGCGCGCTGCGAAAAACGCGCGCCGGCTTTTAAGCGAAATCAAGACATAAAATGAAAATTCCGCGTTATTAAGTTTTCAGTCCGGCGCATAAGCGCGGGATAAAGCCGGTCTTTGCGGCGTTTAAGATAACAATAAAAAGAAAAGTGTTGTAAAATATCTGAAATTGCTGTAAAATATCATTATCTCAATTACCAATCCCGTCAGTTAAAAGCTGTGAGGTCAGATAATGAACAGAAAAAAATATATTTTTGAAAAGTTAATTCTCGGCTTTCTGAAGGTTTTTATTTCCTGTCTTTTTGCGTTTTCGGTCAGCTGGTGCTGGAAAACGTTTTTCAACGATGAGGTTCCGGTGCCGTTTTACCGGCTGGGACATTATTTTATGTTCGCCATAGTGCTGCTCTCCTATGTTTTTATAGCCAAGGTGTACGGCGCCTTTGAAATAGGCACCCGCGCGGTTACCGATGTCGCGTTCTCGCAGGTAGTGACGATATTCATATGGCAGGTAATATGCTATATGCTCTTTTCCCTTCTGTCCTTCAGGCTTGTCAGGATAAAGGAATTTTTTATAATGTTCGTCATTTTTTCGGTTTTCGCAATGCTGTGGGCGGCGTTTGCCAACCGTGTTTACTTCATTGTTCACAAGCCGAAAAGAACGATTGTGGTTTACGGCAATATCGATTCATACCTTTCTCTTAAAGGCTTACGCAGTATGGACAGGCGTTTCAACGTCATAAAAACAATAAATGCAACCAAAATTCCGCTTGACGAGCTATTCGGCAAAATTATGGAGGTTGACGCCGTATTTCTCTGCGGCGTGGCGTCGGAATACCGGAACGAAGTGGTGAAATTCTGCATTGCCAACCGTCGCGTGGCTTACGTAAAGCCCAAAATATCGGACACTATTATCCGCGGCAGCCGGACGATTCAGCTGCTCAATATACCGATATACCGCTGTGCCAGAGCCGGGAACAATTTTCTTTATTACGCGGTAAAGCGCGCGGCGGATATTGTTTTTTCGCTTTTCTGCATAATCATAACAAGTCCTGTTATGCTTATTACCGCGGCGGCGATAAGGATTTATGACGGCGGTCCGGTTTTTTACAGGCAGGAGCGCTACACAAAGGACAGGAAGATTTTTAAAATAATAAAATTCCGCAGCATGCGGGTGGACGCCGAGAAGGACGGAATAGCGCGGCTCGCCTGTGAGAACGACGAGCGCATAACACCGGTAGGCAGAATTATCCGGAAGCTGAGGATAGATGAACTGCCGCAGCTTTTCAATATACTGGGCGGTTCAATGTCGGTTGTAGGACCGAGGCCTGAGCGTCCGGAAATTTTCAGCGAGTATGAGGACACAATGCCGGAATTCGCGCTGAGGCTTCAGGTAAAGGCAGGCCTTACCGGATACGCGCAGGTGTACGGAAAATACAATACCCCGCCGTATGACAAGCTGCAGATGGATCTTTTATACATTTCAAAGCAGTCGATTATCGAGGATCTCAAGCTGATGCTCGTGACGTTCAAGATTATTTTTGTGTCGGACAGCACCGAGGGCGTTAAAAGCGGACAGATAACCGCGGAAAGAAAGAAGAAAAAATAATCTTTTGTATTTTAAATAATGTCTACTGAATAAACCGCAAAACGGCATAAATAGTGACTTTAGCGGTGATTTATGGTATAATAAGTGCAAGGA
>CALWDJ010000045.1 GCA_944376655.1 uncultured Clostridia bacterium | reverse complement strand
TATACCCATTTTTAATTAATTCCAATTCACACCCCTTTACTGAAATTTAGACTTGACTTTTTATAGTTAGTCTTTCTTTTTTCGGCTTAATATTTGCATACTCACGCAGCAAGCTCTAATCCGTATCGTTTGCAAACCTCTTTGACAATAAAATCCTCTTTTTCTTCGGCAAGTCGGTTGGCTTCCTCTTCGGCTTTTTGAGATTTTCTGCCCACTTCCTTCAGCATAAGCTTATATCCTTTCCCAACGGTAACCGTTCTTGTGGAATATTCCGTACCGTTACTTAAACGATTGTTTTTAATCAGCGTAGGCGTACAGTGAAGATAATAGCCTCGGCGTTCATTGTCGCCGTTAAACCAGTTGTGTCCGCCTTTGGAATAAAGGACCTCAAGGCAAAGGTTATTTTCGCTTTCGGTAGGCACTATGGGTATGTACTTTTTCATCTTAATTTTACTCCTTTTAAAAAACATTCATTTTTATTATTCTGCGCGAACTCTTGTTTGAGGCTTACTCCGACGCATATACATTTTCAAATAGATTCTGTATAACCAAACAGCTCAAACGCACCGGGAACATACAACTTCCCGTTTTCCGAGCATTTGAAAATATCAAATATACTGTTGCCGGCAGCCGCATAAAATGCTTTATAATTGTAACGGTATTTTCGTGTTCTGCCTGCTATGTTATCAGCAACAAAAAAACCAAGTTCTGTATCTGTGCGGAGCTTTCGCGTGAGATATTTAAAATCACTGTTTTCCTTTTCGGAAAATAAACCGTATGGTGTGAAATGATAACCGCCATAGATAAATTCATTCTCTGCCGCTGGTGTCGCTTTTTGATTGGATGTAACATTAACAACATTCTGTTTTTCCATATAAACACAACCTATTCATTAAAATTATCCGGCACTCTGAACCAGCGGTATTGCGGTACAAGCCGCATATCCTCCGTAAATTCAGAGCAGTCTACCAGCACTATCGGATATCTGACACGGACAGCCCTTACAGTATCCTTTAACGGATAGCTCTTTGCAGGCTGATTGTTTTCCTTTAATATTCTGCATACCTGCTTTAAAACAGGCTCTCTGCCGTGAATGATGTAACACTTCCCGGTCAGAGCCTCAAGATAATTCTGCGGGCTGTAAATTATATTGCTTTTAACATTTGTTTTCATTTTCACACTTTCTTTCCTATAACCTCAAGCGCTATTTCATCAGCGGACATATCTCCCAAGCGGTAAATCTTATCGCAGAACGGGAGCAGGCTTTTTCCGCAATCATCATCTGTGCTTAAAAGTATTCCGGTGACGGTCAGGCGGTTTTTAAGCTTTTCCTCGGTAAAACGCTCTGCAAACTCATCGCTTACCTCGCATTCGCCGTCGGTTATAATTACGACATCCGCACTTTCAAAGCCGTTTGTCAAAAGCCCCAAAGCCTCGTTTAACGGCGATTCAAAATCCGTTCCGCCGCCGAAAAAATGCTCTGCCGCGGCTAATACATCATCAGTTGTATACTTACCGTTTTCAAACACATCGGTCTTTACATTTCTGCTGCTTGCAAAGTGAACAAGCGCGAATTTTTTGTTCCCGTGCAGGGCAATATCCATAAGCGCCAGTGCAAAGGCCTTTACCCAGGAAGCAATCTCCCGTGTACTGGAGCTTTCGTCGGCAAGGACTATAATATCCCCGTCGCCCTTAACGGACGGCTCGCGCCTGCGGTACTGCTGCAAATGCCTTTCGTAATACCGTTTAAAAAACAGTATTTCGGTTTCGGGAGTGCCGAGCAACGCCAATTCCGAAGATAAACAGTTTGAAATATCGTTGCCGTAGGTTATATCGTACTTCTCGCCTAACCCGTATGAAAAGCTGTTTTTGCGTTTATCCGCTATTATTTCGCGATATTTGCCGAGCATTACCGAAATCTTTTTAAGGGTATCGTTATTGCGTACCCTGTCGAGCAGCGTCTCGTCTGTTTCGGCATTGCCGCCTGCGGCGTCATCGTTACCGAAAGCCCGCAGCACAGCCGCCGTCTGACTTGCGGCGTCAAACGCTTTTTTAGCCGCAGCAGAAATATTGTCTGCTATTTCGGCAGAGATTTTTATGCGCTGTTCACGGAGCTTTTCGTTCAGATCCTTTATCTGCTTTTGCTTTTTAAAAAGACGGTTTATTAAAAGCAGCCGTTTATCCGGTTTTGGCTCTGCATTTATGCGTTCCGCAAGATTTTCCGCCTGTTTACCAAGAGTAGATATTATGCCGGCAATCTCCGCCGCCTTTTGCACCTCTGCATTATCCGTTACATTTTCAATACCTTCGGCAAAAGAGCATACGGCGCTGAATGTCGGCAGCTTTTTATCCTCGCATAACGCTTTTAACTGCGGATATTTTTCATCCTTAATTACACCGTCGGTAACAGGCTGTTCTAAAATTCCGCCGTCATTATTTTTCTCCGGCTCTTTCATATACAAAAGCGCAAACAAGGATTTAAGCGCATTGCCCAGACCGAAGCGTTTGTCTGCACGGTCAATAACATCCGTAAGCTCCGGGGATTTCGGAATAAGGCTTTTATACAGCATATCCGTTCCGGTATTGCCGTACATAGCGGTGCTCATATCCACGTCCGCCGTCCACAGGTTATTAAACCAATCGTCGGCGCTGCCGCTGTCTTTAAATGGATCTCTCATTTCTTTTCCTTTCCGGCTGTCGGACGGTACTCCGTCCGACAGCACTCTGTTTACTTTTGCGTTACAGAATCAACCTTCAGCCCGGGAAATCCGGAAATTCATCCTCAATCGGCTCAAAATCGTCCGGCACAGGCGCGGTATTCTGCTCGCTTGTATCCCGCTTTTTCTCACCGAAATACACGCTGTCCGCAATTATTTCCACCGTTTCACGGTTGTTGCCGTCCTTATCGGTGAATTTGCGCACCTCCGCTCTGCCCTGAACGGTTAAGCCGTCGCCCTTTTTAAAGTGATTTGCTACAAATTCCGCCGTATTGCGCCAGGCAACCACGGTGAAAAAGTCCGACGGATATTCGTCGTTCACCTTGTAGTTGCGCGTGACCGCAATTCTGAATGAGGTCACATTGACCCCGCTTTGCGTGGTTCTAAGCTCCGGGTCTGCTACCATTCTGCCTGTCATAATTACCGAGTTTAACATAAATTTTTTCTCCTTTTTCAGTTTTGTAGGTCTGTGTACTCCTTAAGCTCCGGCAAGGAAACATAGGTAAAGGAAGTCTCGGCATACGCCGCGCGGCTTATATCCTCAAGCGTGCCTATAAAGCTGTCCACACCGGATACTGCCGCGTCGGTTTCGTCAAAATCCTTTTTTATGTTCAAAGCCTCGTTATATAGCTTTAAGAGTTCGGTCTTTACATTCATCAGCGCCCTGTTCTTGTCGCTTGCGTTATTAAAGCTCTCCCGAATTTCAAGCGCCTTTGCGGTAAGCTCATTTATCCGGTCGCCTATCGGGTTTTCGCATATCCTTTTAAGAATATCCGCCACGACAGATATTTCCTCCGGCTTATTCCAAAGATAATTCTTTAATACAAGCAAATCTTTAGGAACAACCTCGTCTCTGCCGTCTAAAAAGGCCTCCGCGCGGACAATATCCCCAAAGCCGAAAAATGTTCGGTCGGATACCTCAATACCCTTTTTCCTGAGTTCCAAAAGCACAGCGTCCATAAGCTCGTTAATGCTGTCGGAGATTTTTATGCTTTTAACCTCTTTCTGCATTTCCTCAAGCTCCGAAAGACTTACGGTCGCATTGACGGTATTCTCTCCGCCGTTCTGCTTTTTTCTGAGCATTTCCATACGGTTAGCCTTGTCACGTACATACTCGGTCCGGATTTTTAAATCGAAACGGTCGTACAGCGCCTTTAAAATCTTTTCCTCGGGATTGTTGAAGTTGGGAATTTCGTTAGATGCGGAAAAGAAGCTTATAACCGGAATTTTAACCTCTTTTCCTTCGTTAGTGTAAACACGCTCGTTAAGGGCTTTTAAAAGGCTGTTGAGTATTCCTTCGTTAGATTTAAACAGCTCATCCAACACAACAATATTGCTGTCGGGTATCTTACCCGCGGTTATGTATTCCGGTCGCGGACTTCGGCTTAAAGCCAAGCCCTTTTCATAAGTCTCAAGCTCTGCCTGCGCCTTTTTAACCTCATCCGAATACATCGTGTTTCCGGGGTCATTTCGGAATTTTTCAAGCGCCGCCTCAAGCCCGTTTCGCATATCCGAATATGTCGGGTCGGTGTCAATGACGCTTGACGGCAAGTGCCCCGGTATAAGGCTTGCAAGATCTAAACGACCGAATAACTGCTCTGTGTCCGTCTGCTTGTTCATAAGGGTTGAAAACTGCTTTGCTCCGGTTATCCTTTTGCAAAAGCGGTCTATGGCGTAGGACTTTGCCTGCCCCACATCACCGAGTACAAACAGATTTTTACGCGTAAGCAGCGCCAGCGCTATACCGTGTATAAGCTCCTCACGCTCGCAGACCTCGCCGTTTGCCTCTGCCATAACTTTTAAAATCTTTTCGTTTCCCATTTTTGCACTTCTCCTTATGCGGCTTTTTTGGTTTTCTTTGCGGTCTTCTTTTCGGCTTTTTCTGTCTTTTCGGGCTTTGCTTTAGGCGCTGCTATTTTAACGGGAGGTCTCGGCGTTACAAGATATACCCCGTCAGTGCTTTCAAGCAGCATAAAGCCCTTTTTATCTAACTTTACCGAAACATTACCCGTTGTAAGAGACAAAAAATCCTCTATTATCCGCGGGTCATAGTTAAAGCCGGCGTCCGGCGTGGGGTTATCGCATAGGGTAGCCACAAACGCGGAGCTTGACCGCTTATACGCAGCACAGGAAAGCCTTATTCCCATAGGCGTAAAGCAGATATTCACGCACTTATCGTCACCGGGCAGCTGACACACCGCCGCCGTTTGAATAGCGCTTAAAAGCTCCTTTGCGCCTGCCACGGCGCAGTATTCGGGTACAAGCCTTTTTACAAAGCTGCTCATATCCGGTCCTGTTTTATTCATCATAACGGTGGAAAATACCGTATCTCCGCAGACAAATACCGCTCTTTGGTCGGCAGTCCCGGCGTATACCGTTTTATCTGCCGAAAGCAGGGAAAACAGAATATTTACCGCGCTTATATGCAGCTTCATCTCTGTTTCCCCATCCGCCGCGTTTCGGTTTACGGCTGACGCCATTCGATTTTGGTTCATCGCCTCCGCTGTGCTGATACCGGGAGTCAGCCTCAGCGTTACGCCTTGCAGCTCTCTTTTATCTCCCTTTGTATCGGCGGCAAACGCCGCGTGCTTTAAAAGGGGCAAAAGCCCGGATACGGAAACATACGCAGTCGGGAAAACAAGCTCGGATTTCGGGAATTCATTTGCCGGCTTTGTCACAAGTAAATACCGTGCAGAGCCGAAGCTAAGACCTAAAGCGCCGTTTTCATCCGTTTCAATTGTTACGCTTTCTTCCTTTGTTTTTCTAAGAATTTCAAGCACTACGGGCGGCAGTATGATCTCGCCGCTCATAGAAATATCCGCATCGCGTATGCGCTTTACAACCGAGGTTATAACGTCGGTGCCTATAAGCTCCAATATTCTCTTTGAAGCATCGGCGTAAAGATATATGCCCGAAATTCTTGTGAGCAGGCTGCTTTTCCCGACATTTGTTACGGTTTTTAACGCCTCACAAAACGCCGAACGGTTTACTGTGAACTTCATTTTGTTTCCTCCGAATGCTTTTCAAGATATTCGTTTAACAGCTTATGCGCGGCCTCGGAAACAGCGTTCCAATATTCCGATCGGTATGTATCGCTCAGACCCGCATTTATTTCTTCCGGTATTCTCGCGTCTGAAATAAAGCGCTGCCATTCCTCCTCATTAAGCTTTTCTGCGTCTTCCCATTCGCTTACCCGAGAATAAAAATCCTCATATCGGCATTTTTCCAAATAACGATTGCCGATTCCGCTTACAAAACCCGGCGATACGGTCATTTCTTTTACTTCTATCTTCAAGGTATAATGAAGCTCGGTATAATATCCGTCAACCCAAGCCGTATATGAATCTCCGTCCTCCTCAAACTTAAAGCTATCCCTGTCCTTCCATTTTTTTATTAAGCCATAGGACATTTCCCGGTCTAAAGCGACATTTAAAGCTGCCTTTGCCGCATCATAATCCGAAAACACCTCGGTATTAAACCCGCCGTTGCCGTCATTTGCCCATTCCTCGGTCAGAACATAAATTTTCTCTTTGTTCTTGTCGTTGTCCGGGCAGATAAGCATTTCCGGCGACATAATTACAGAATCAAGAGGTATATCCTCTATTTTCTTTTCCGCAGCACAGGCGTCTGAAAATCTTTTTTCAAGCTCCGTTATATCCGCGGAAAGCTTAGGCGGTTCAAAGCGGCAGAATATCTCCGGCATTTCGTTTTCGGTTTCTTTGTCTTCGCCGGTGCGTATTTCGCATATTTCGCCTACAAGTCCCTCATAAGCACTTTTCTCATTTGCTATAACGGTAGCTCCTATACGGTAGGTTTCGCCTTCGTATAATAATTCGGCTTTCGGTTTAGTTATAATCATTTTGTTTCTCCCATCTCTTTTAATAATGCGAATGCCAGTCTGAGGGTCAGCTTAAACATTAAAAGCCGTTCTTCCGAAGCGCACCTGCCTAACGCGTCGTCGCGTTCTTCAAGCAGCTGCTTTTGTTCGTCCGTAAGGGTTTTATGAAGTCTTTCCCCCGCTTCAGCCGCATTTGAACGCTTTTGCTTGTAACTTTCCGTTTGAGGCTGGGCGTTTTCAAAAACCATATCGCACAGCTCCTCCAATATGCTTATATCTTCCATTTCCTTCTGTCTCCTTTTTCTATGACGCTAATAAATCGAATAGCGTCAACTGTTCGTCTTGAGTTGCCGTTTCGGGTTCGGGCAGTTCAGGCACTTCCGGCTTAATAACTTTAAGCTCCGGCTTTTTCGTTTCCCTGTCGTTTTTAACCGCCATTTTCTTAAAGGTAGCCGTAAGATCCTCAACGCTTTCCTTAATGCCGCTTGCAAGCTCCCTTGCTAACTGGGTAGTCATATCCGTGTTCTGCGACAGTGCCGCCAGTCCCTCGTCGGAGAGCTGACCCTCAATCATTGTCGCAGCCGCAAGCTTTGAAGCCATAAGCTTTAGCGCCCGCTGCTGCATGGTATCCGCAAAGTAAAAAAGATACACTTCGATTTTGGGTGCGGTCTGGTTTATACGCCAGCTGCGTAGTGACGCCTGCCTTAACACATAAAGGTTAAACGAGAGGTTGAAAAATATAAGGGTGGTAAAATCGTTGAGGTCAAGCCCGGTTTCAACCAGCTTCGGGTTGGTTATAAGGACCTGCATACCCTCGTTCAGCTTTTTCTGCACCCAGTCCTCACGCTTTATGGCTTTCACGTTCTGCTTTAAAATACAGGCTTTAATTCCCATTTCTTTAAGCCTGTCTGTTAAAAGCGGCTGAGTATCTAAGCGCACCCAGGCGGTGTAGATAATAACCCTTTCGCCTGCGGCTACCTTTTTCCGCACAAGCTCCAGCACATTATTCAGCTTATCGTTCGGCTCGTCTGTAAAGTCACTCGGGATAATTGAGAAATCCAATGCGGTTACAGGCGCGTGGCCGTAAGGCTGATCGGGGTATACAGTCAGCAGATTGAGATAGGGAGACAGCAGCTTGTTAGCAAGCCGTCTGTCCTTTCGCATTACGGTACGGAATTCATCCTCCATATGCCTGTATTCCTTTTCCACGCTTTCGGACATTTCGCAGGCAACCGGAATTTCCTCATAATCCGGCAGATCCTTTGCCATATCGTATAGAGATAAAAACACCGTGTTTTCCATAAGGTATCTTGAATAAACGATAGGCGAAATACCCGGCAGGAATTTCTCGCGTACCTTTTGCGTCCGGTTCTTTGAGGCAACGTTAAACTTTGTTTCGGGAGTTTCATATATGCTCTCTACCACACCGTAGCGCTGACAAAACTTCCTCGCGTCATTGTACTTAAAGCCGTCAGCTAACATTAAGCGGGGTTTCAGTCTGAAAAGCAGATAAAATGTACCTTTGGCATAGCCGTTTATTAAGGTTGCGGTCATAGCAATAACCTTTTTTGCAATACCGGCTATTTCCGCCATAGCCTCACCCTGCGCGCTTTCGCCCGAATATTCGTGCAGCTCGTCACAGATATATGCGTCGATTTTTTTGAAACGGTGCTTAATATACCGTGAAAGCGGGAATTTGCGGTATGCTCCCTGTGCCGGGAATAAGCCGTCGGGATTGTCCATAACGGCGTACACCTGCTTTTTCATACCGTCGGTTTTAACCGTGCTTAAACCGCGCGCGGCAAATTTACGGTGGATATATCCGTAACCGCCTATTCTTACCCACTCATTTTTGGCAGGATCAAGGCAATCGGGATTATCTGCCTCCCACAAAACGGTTTTACAGCTTTTGCATTTATGGTTTTTGTTGTTTTCCTCATGGAAGAAAATACTGTCCGCAGGGACGGTATATGATATTCCGTCGGTCGTCACCGTCATTTCCTGAACCGCGCCGCATACAGGGCAGATAAATCCTTTTCTGCGTTTGTTCCACATAACTGTAGGCTTGCGCAGATAACCGCTTCTTGCGCTTTCCTTTGAAAGTACCATAAAAACGGGTTTATCCAAGGTTTTATACAGCTCATACATACGGTCAACATCCGTAATGCTCGATACTACCCTTGCAATACAGTTCGGTACGGTTTCGTAAAGCTCGCGCACCCATTTCTTTGCCACATGTGACGGGCAGGTAATAACGTTTATACGCCTGCCGCCGCCTATGGATTTTTGGTAGGCGTACAGCGCTGCTGAGCCTATTTTGGTTTTGCCCGTACCGCAGCCCGATACAAGCATTGTCATCTTTTCCTTTTTAAGCTGTCTTTTAATAGCCTCGGCTCCTGCCAACTGTGCCTCGTAAAGCGAATATCCGGTATTCTGCCGGATATACTCATTTACTTCGTTAAGCTCCGGGCAGATGCCTTCCTCGGCGGGATTGAAAACAGGCTTGAATGTAGCCTGTATTTTCTTCGCAATATCCTTGCCGAAAGCGTTAAGATATTGCGTAAAGGTTTCTATATCCCTAAACGCCGTATCGTCCCGTTTTGCGTTAGGAATACATATTTCCCCCGATTCAAGCCCGTCTGTCAGAACCTTTGCTATTTGTGTTTCACCATTTTTAAGCGTTACCGCATAAGCCGCAAATTTCGTATTGGTGCTGAATACATTAAGCCTTTTAAGAATCTTTCTGTCATTTAATTCGCGTATAAAGTATTCTTCCCATTCGGGTATTAACGGCACAGACAGCTTACTGTCAAGCTCTGTGAAAAGTCCGCTTTCATCCTTACAGAAAATGTATAGATCGCGCGGGCTTTCGTCTTTTTCCTTTTTCTCGTCGCCGTTCGCTTTCAGCACACACTCCGACGCGGTATCTCCCGCTTTCACACGGCGGCTGTAATTGCCGCCGTGTGTAGTAAGCTCCGTTTCGCTCTTTTCCTTGGGCAGTCTCAATGCAATTTTACTGCCGCTGAACAGAGCGTCGGACATAGCGAGCACCGTTTCGGGGTATCCGCCGAAGCGTATGGCGACGAGGTTTTTGTTTCCGTCGAACACAACCGTGTCCGCGTAATTGGTTATACCCACTCCGTAATTTTCGTCTTTCAGGATAACGGGTATAAGGCTTTTGCTGTTTTCGGTGATAGATCACCCTCTCCTTTCCGCCGTAAGCTTTGCCGCCTTAAAGAAATCTCAGGTGTAAAATGTAAAAATCTTTTTAAAGGCAGTAAAGCTCCGGCTTGTTGTATGTAAAAACAAAAAAGACCGACCTATCCTGCTTTAAACAGAATTGGTCGGTCAATCTTGTGATTACCGAATTTATTTTCTTGATATATTTTAAGTTTCCTTAAAAATGCAAAAAGGTCGGACTTAACCCCTTGTGAGGGAAAAGTTCGACCGAGTTACTTTAACCAATGTCATAATCCGAAAAATCCGATCTGACAATTTTCTTAAACCATGTTACAGGTTCATTATATATTATCCGGTTAGTGATGTCAACGAAAAGATTTTAAAAACTTGACATTTTTAAGGTTTATGGTATAATATAAATGAAATAAGGCAAACCGATAGACGGCTAGCCTTAGTTATTAGTGGAAATAACCGCTAACTTTCTGAGGGTTCGGCGGTTATTTTTTTATGCTTATAATGTAACCAATTACAAGAATCATAAGTACTATGATAAAAGTTTCCTGTTCCAAAGCATCACCCCCTTAATATTAAGAGGGCGCGGGTCTCCGGCGGAGACCTCTGCACAGCAGAAGTGCCGACCGAGGCGACAGCCGAGAAAAAATGCCCTCTGTATATCAAAGGGCCAACAGCCTACCGTTGTAGGTTCACCTTATTCCGACAACATTATACCATTATATTACTGCTATTGCAAGCATAATTAAAGCCATATATTTTAATGAGAAAAAGAATAAAAATATTTTCCAAAAAATGCCCTGTCAAACTTGACAAATCGAAATTTTGTGTTATATAATGCAAGCGGTGTTAATAACACCTCTCCTTTAGCCGCCCACCTATAAGGAAGTAATTGTATCTTGCAGGACAGCATGGCAAATTGCTATGCTGTCCTGCTTTTTCTTTCTCGTTCAATGGTCTGCTTGTCCTCGTCCTGCTTCAGTTCCCCGACGAAGTTCCAAATAATCTGGATTTTCTGCCGCCGGTGGCCGCTGGACTTGTCCGGCGCATGGACGATAATCTTCTTTACAAACTCGTTGACAATCGTAGGCGTGAGTTCGGTAATCCCTACATACTTCCGAATAACCGCCGCAAAACTGTCAAAATCCGCTTTGTCCTGCTCGTAGGTGCTTACCATTTCCCGGTCTGCCTTGACCTTTTCCGTCAGTTCTTTCTGCTCCGCTTCATACTCGGCAGATAACTTCAAAAACCGTTCGTGAGAGATTGTGCCGGATATATCGTCCTCATAGATACGCTTGAAAATCCGGTCGAGTTCCGCTATCCGTTTCTCGGCTTGGGCGATTTCCCGTTTACGCTTTTTTGCCGCCCTTTCCGCTTCCTCAAACCGCTGCTCATACACCGCTTTTTGAAAACGCATAATATCCTCAAAAAACATGGCGGTTACATCGAATATCCGGCGCAGCACAAACCGTTTCAGCGTTTCCTCGCGGATAAAGTGCATGGTACAATCTCCCGTATTGCTTTTGTACCTCGCGCAGCGGTAACAATCCTGCTCCGGGGTCATGTTCTTGCCCGTAGCAAAATGCAGTTTGCTTCCACAATCGGCACAGTAGAGTAAGCCGGAGAACAACCCTTGCCGTTCCGCTTGTTTGGCGGGGCGGCGTTTGTTTGCCCGAAGTTCCTGCACACGCTCAAATATATTGCGGTCAACAATAGCGGGTTGTGTGTCGGGGAAAATGCGGCAATTCTCCGGGGCGTTTTGCAGACGTTTTTTCAGTTTGTGGGACTTGGAGTAGGTTTTGAAGTTTACCGTACACCCCGTATATTCTGGGCGTTCCAAAATCCCCCGTATGGTTTCCACAGACCAGCGGTAAGGATTGTCCGGCATGGGTTTCCCGTCCCGTTTTGCATAGTACGCTTTGACGGTCAAAACCTTACCGGCGGTCAATGCCTTTGCAATCTGCATCGGCCCTTTTCCAGCAACGCACAAGTCAAAAATCCGCTTGACGATCTCGGCGGCTTCCTCGTCCACAATCCACTTTTTCTTGTCATTGGGGTCTTTTGCATACCCATAGGGCGGGTTGCTGCAAAGATGTTCCCCGGCGTTGCCCTTTGCCCGCATAACCGCGCGGATTTTCTTGCTGGTATCGCGGGCATAGAAATCGTTGAACAGATTGCGGAATGGGGTAAAATCGTTGTCGCC
>CALWDJ010000044.1 GCA_944376655.1 uncultured Clostridia bacterium | reverse complement strand
TCCTTGCACTTATTATACCATAAATCACCGCTAAAGTCACTATTTATGCCGTTTTGCGGTTTATTCAGTAGACATTACTTAGGGAAATTTTTTTGTATAACTTTTTACGCACACCCGCATAGCGGGTGGTTGTTTGGTTTGCTCTTTGAGCAAACCAGCCTAAAGGCATTAATATAAAAAGGACTGTCTTAACGCGACAGCCCTTTTATATATTTTTTTACCGCGCTTATTTATTTCAGCGTAATAAAATTATAGCTTTCAAGAATCCGGAAATATTTGGCAAGCCTTTCGTACAGCGGGTTCGCCTTATCACCGAATTGATTTTCCACCGCTTTCCCGATTTCGGAAATGTCTTTATCGCCGTCTAAAAGAGGCCAGATAAAGCTCCCCATTTCGTCGAGATGAATGTATGTTACCCGCGGCTTTTTAAGGAGCTTCTGAAAAATTCTGTTCCATACTCCGGTATTTTCGATTTCAAGCGTTATTTTACCGTCTTCGTCAGACCACCGGAGCTTTCCGTTACGCACCGGCTTTTTATCGAGATAGTTTCCGCTTCGGCTTTTTTCCATAATTATTTTCTTTTCCTCCAAAGGGAGAATTTAAGCAGTGTAAGAATTATGACGGCAAACAGCGCCAGACCTCCCACATTGAAAACAACGGCCGGTATAGCCAGCTTTTTAGACAGGTCGATTACTGAATTGAGTCCGAATACCGCCAGAAACGCCAGCAAAATTCCCATCAGACCTTCGCCGGCAATCATACCCGAGCAGAAAAGCACGCCGTCGTTTACTATCGCGTCCTTTTTCTCCTTTTCACGCTTCAGCTTATCAAGTGCAAGACGGACAAGACCGCCGACCATAATGCAGGCGTTGAGCTGAACAGGAAGATAAACGCCTATCGCGAACGGGAGAACCGGTATTCCTACAATTTCGACGAGCACAGCGATAAAGGCGCCTATGAATACGAGTGTCCAGGGAAGATTTCCGTCCATAACGCCTTCCGTTATCAGCTTCATAAGGGTCGCCTGCGGCGCAGCCAGCTCGTCGTTTCCGAAGCCCCACGCGCTGTCAAGCAGATAAAGTGTTCCGCCGATTGCAAGCGCGGAGGCTATAACGCCGATAATTTCGCCTATTTGCTGTTTTTTCGGCGTCGCGCCTAAAATATATCCGGTTTTAAGGTCCTGCGACGTATCGCCGGCGATAGCTGAAACGATACATATCACCGAGCCTATTGCGATGGCGCTGCACATGCCCGCAATACCGGTCGCTCCGGTGAGCTTCAGAATGATTGTAGCTATAAGGAGCGTGGCAATCGCCATGCCGGAAACCGGGTTGTTGCTGCTGCCTACCAAACCTACCATACGAGAGGAAACGGTGGCGAAAAAGAAGCCGAATACCACAATTATGACCGCGCCGATAATATTTACCGGAATAACCGGTATAAGCCAGACAAGAATGGTAAGAACCGCAATCGCCAGAAGCACAGCTTTTATCGAAATGTCTTTTGCCGTGCGCTGCTCGGCGTTTTCTTTGGAAGCAGACATATTCTTAACCGCTCCGCCGAATGTTTTGACGATAAGCGGCAGGGATTTAATAAGGCTTATAATGCCGCCCGCGGCAAGCGCTCCCGCACCGATATACCTGATATAGGTTTCCCAAATGGCACTGGCGCCGCCTTCGGCGAAAATTTCGCTTATCGGCGCAGTTCCGGGATAAAGCGTCATATCAGCGCCGAAAAGGACAATAAGAGGAATAAGGACGAGCCAGCTTAATACGCCTCCGGCAAACATATATGAGGAAATACGCGCTCCGCAGATATAACCGACGCTCATTACCGCGGGATAAATCTGGGTGCCTATCTGACCTGCGAATCCCTTTACACCGACCGAAATCTCGCCGGCGACCAGCTTTAACCCGTCAATAATAAACTTGAATAAAGCGGCAAAGCCCATTCCGGCAAAAACCGTGGAAGCCTTTGAGCCGCCCTCTTCTCCGGCGAGAAGAACCTCGGCGCAGGCTGTTCCTTCGGGATAGGGGAGCACGCCGTGCTCCTTTACGATAAGGGCGTTGCGCAGCGGCACCATAAAAAATACGCCGAGAAGTCCGCCGATAAGTGCGATAGCCGTAATTTCCCATATGCTCGGCTTGTCCATTTTACCTTCTGCCGCCCATAAAAACAGTGTCGGAAGGGTAAATATCGCGCCTGCGGCGAGTGATTCTCCGGCTGAGCCCACCGTCTGAACAATATTGCTTTCCAGAATAGAGTTTTTGCGCATAATAACTCTTATTACGCCCATGGCGATTACTGCCGCAGGTATGGAAGCCGAAACCGTCATACCGACACGAAGTCCCAAATACGCGTTCGCCGCACCGAAAATCACGGCAAGGAGTATACCCATAACGATTGAAGTGACCGTAAGCTCCGGCGTGATTTTTTCCGCCGGAATATACGGCTTAAATTCTTTGTTTTCCATTTTTTTATGTTTCCTCTCAGTACTTTTTTATAACTGGAAAAATAATTCAGTATTAAATTACCGCTTATCTGCAACGCTCGAGTACGGTGCAAAGCAGCTCAAAAATTTCTCTCGCTGAAGATATACTCAAACTTTCGTGAACCGTATGAACGTCATACATATCGGGACCTATCGAGATACAGTCCAGATCTTCGATCTTCCTGGCGAAAACGGCGCATTCCAGTCCGGCATGGATAGCGGCGATCTGCGGCTTACGCCCGAACCTTTCGCGATACGCGTCCGCATAAAGCGACTGGAGCGGCGAATCCTTTTTGAATTCCCACGGGGCATAGCGTCCTGAAATTTCCGTGCGGCAGCCGTTATATGAAGCGAATAGGGAAAGCCTGTCCTCAAGAAATGCAAGCGCGGACTCTTTGTTGCTTCTCAAAGCATACTGCATAACGATGCTGTCAGTCCCGGTCTCAAGAATTCCAAGATTCAGCGAAGTTTCAACCAGACCTTTTATTTCGGCACTCATATCGGTAATGCCGTTAGGCGTTGTCAGCAGCATATACAGCAGCTTGTCGCGTGAGGCTGTGCTTAATGCCCCGAAATCTCCGGTTTCTTTTGCCGTAAGACTGATTGAGCAATCGGGCTCTCTTACACTGATTTCCTTCTTTACAGCCGAAAAACAGTCTTCCGCGGACATTATCAGACCTTCAGTGTTATCTGTTACAAGTTCAGCTTTACAGTAAAACGGGATTGCATTCCCTTTGGTACCTCCGGAAATGCTGATAATATGGAACGGAGCCGATTTTTTCAACTGATTGAGCAGTCTGCCTGCCAGAACGGAGGCGTTTACACGTCCCTTGTCAATATCGGTGCCGGAATGGCCTCCCTTAAGACCGCTGAGCTCAAGCGATACCTTTGTGCCGCGCACAACAGCTCTGTCAATCGGGAAAGTGATTTTAAAATCGCTGCCGCCGGCACAGGAAACGGTCAGAACATCAGCTTCCTCTGAATCAAGATTGATCATTTTCCTGCCTTTCAAAACCGAGGTGTCCAGCTTCTGGGCTCCTATCATTCCGATTTCCTCGTCGGTTGTAAATACCGCTTCAATCGGCGGATGGGGCAGGTCACGGCTCGCGAGAACAGCCATGATCATCGATACGGCGATTCCGTTATCGGCGCCGAGTGTTGTGCCATCGGCTTTTATAAAATCGCCGTCCGTATATGATTTTATTCCGTCCTTTTCAAAATCTATCGGTGAGTTTTCTTCTTTCTGGCACACCATATCAAGATGCCCCTGAAGAATAACCGGCCGGACGTTCTCATATCCTTTTGTGCCCGGTTTATATATCACAACGTTATTCGCTTCGTCGCTGTATGCGCGCAAACCGTTTTGCTCCGCGAACCTGACGCAGTAATTGCGTATAGCTTCCGTATTTCCCGAACCGCGCGGGACAGCGCATATTTCTTTAAAGTACCGAAATACCTCTGCCGTTTCTTTTAATACTTCTTTCATCGTTTACCTCTTGAGTCTTAATAAATCAGCCGTTGCAGCATATTTACTTTTTACAGTATATCATGCCGCGCGAAAAAAATCAATTTATTATATTATGCGTACATACGCGGCAAATACTTAATTCATACCGCTTGTTTTTCCCACAGCTCCGAATTCCAAGACAGCAAACCTTACAATTTTGTAAGGTTCGGCCTTTTGAATTTTTAATATGCTATAATCATTCTGTAAAAAATCACTTATGCACTTTTGGAGGAGGAATAAAATATGAAAAAACGGATTGTAAGTATTTGGCTTACCTTAAGTATTTTACTTTCCATGATTCCGCTGAGCGTTCTGACGGCGTTTGCTCAGGACAAAATCCTGTACGGAGATGCCGACGGAAACGGTAAGATTGAGCTGCTTGACGTCAATCTTATGGAGCGGTATAAGGAAGGTGACAATGAGGCAGAATCCGAAATTCATTTTACCGAAGCTGATGTCAATGCGGACGGCGTAATAGATGATACCGACATTGATATGGTGAAGAATTATCTGGTCGGAAATCTTGACAGCCTTAAGCCGACGCTGCATACCATTTCTTTTGTGACAGACGGCGGCGGGGAATTTGAGCCGATCAAGGCGGGCGACGGATATCCGTACAAGGGAGAAATTCCTGTGCCGGCAAAGGATAATTACGTATTTGTCAACTGGATTATGGGAGACGGAGAGGTATATTACCAGCTGACGGAGATTGTATCAGAGGATATTATCCTTACAGCTGTTTACGAGCCGGTGGAGTTGAGAGAACAGCTCAGCATAACCTCCTTCAGTCTAAAAGATCAGCCGTCCGATGTTTCCTTTACGGTGACCGGAAATTTCGGGAGCGCGGATGAGGTTGAATCAAATATCACCGTCATGCCGAAGGACGGTTCCGAGCCTGTTATGGTTGATGTAAAGGACAATGAAGACGGCACATTCACGGTTTATGCTCCTGACGGCTTTAATGCAGGCGCTTCCTACGAGCTCACACTGGGCGACGGGCTTTGCTTTAAAGATGATGACGGAATAATGGACGCGATGTTCCGGACAGTATATTTTATCATAAAAAAGGATACAAACAGCAATCTTAAATACGATCCTGATATGATTTTCATACAGGATACCGCGGAAATGCGGTATAATATAGGAGGTCAGACGGTGGACGTGCTGGAATCCGCCCTGCTGAGCAACGACGAAAGCGAAAATAATATTTCCGGAACTTTCTCAATGACGGGGCAAAAGCTGAATGTCGGCGATATCGTCTGCATATATGAGACGACCGACCCGAGAGAGCGCGACTATACTGAAAACAGCTTTGAAGGGGACGCTATGGCCTTTATACGCATCATGGATGTAAGCGGCAGCACCTATACCTTCGAAAGTCTTGACGAGGAGGACTCACAGGAAGTTCTGGCGATGCCTGATTCTTTCCCCTTTAAGGTCGATACGCTTCCGGACGCAAACGGTACTGTGGGCGTTAATGACTACGATGCCTATGCAATGACGATGCTGGGAAATAAAGAGGAGCCGGAATTTGAAAAAGATGACTTTCTGACCTTTTATACCGTTGATTTTGACAAATGGTCAGAGGACACTCCGGTAGTTTACGGTCAGATTACTAAAGTTGAAGACAGCACAATATATTATAACATTATCAAAAAAGAAGATATCGACAATTATATGGGCCTCTTCGTTTCACAGAACGTAGACAGCAGTGAAATTCTTGACGGACTTGATGAGGAAGAGCTCATAGAGCAGGTAGAACGGCAGGCGCTGAACAGCGGCTTTGCTGAGGAAGCGGCAAACCGTATGGTAGATAATGCCCTCCAGACAGGCGAGATACAGCAGAAGCTGCTTGACGCCGGTTTTTCTCAGGCGGAAATCAGTCAGCTGAACGCGGCGCGTGCGTCAGGCGTCGGTGGGCGCGTCAAATTTACGGCGGAAAAGCCGTCGGTAAGCGCAGCGATACTCAAGGATACTCATTTCAAGGACGGAGTCGGAGTGGCTTTGAACGTCAGTGTGGCGCTGTCGTTTGACCAAAAGCTGGCAGGCAAGACAAATTCCCTCAAGATTGAGCTGACAGCGGGATTCGAGCAGGAGATCGCGCTGGGCTTTGATATCGATATAGATGACAGGTGGGAATGGTATTTGTTCATTCCGGTACTTAAGGAAGTAAACGTATCGGCGGCCATAGATATAGAGAATTATACATATATGTCGGTCGGCGCAAAGGTTTATACCGTAAGTGAGGATAACGCTAAAAAATGGAAGGCGCTTTCCGAAACCACCAGCACGAACCCAAAGATTCAGAATGCGATCCGGCAGATAAATAAGCTCACCGCAAAGCTCAAGAAGCTGAAGGCCGCCGCAGAAGAGACCAAGGCAGTTCTTGATGAGATCGAGGGCTACAAGGAACAGCTGCCGGCTGTCTATGTGGACGGTGTTGAATACTCTGTGGAACAGCTGGAGGAGGCGCTTGGTGCCGAAGATGTAAGCGCCGCGTTCGACGAGGTGTTCAGCGCACAGAATGAGACCGAGTCAAAAACCGGCATGGAGCAGCTGATGAATCGATACAAGGAAATGCTTGAGCAGGAATGCGACTGGGTCGAGCTTATAAATCAGCCGCTTATCAGCCAGACCTACTGGATAGCTATTGCCGCGGTAAAGGTAAACCTTAATTTCGTTGTCAAGGCAAACGTGAATATCCAGATTGGCGCGGAAATGGAATATCAGGTGGGCAAGCGTTACAGCTTCTGGCTCCATCTTCTGGGGAAAAACTCTGGTTCGAGTGAGATAGATTTAATCGATGAACGGTTCGCGTTTCAGTTTTATGTGATGGGCACGCTCGGAATCAAGGCTGGAGTCAAGGCGGAGATCGCTTTCGGTATACTCAGCACCGATCTTGCCAGCGTCGGGGCAAATGTGGAATTCGGCGCATATTTGAAGCTGTACGGATATTTCATCTACTATTTTGAGGACCTGCGCCCGGCAAATACAAGCATCTCAAAGGAAACCGAAGAAATGATGGGCGCCCTTTATATCGATTTCGGGCTTTATGTGACGGTAAAGTTCAAGGCGCAGGTGCTGTGGAACGCCTTTAAGTATGAGCCGACACTTTACGACGGCGAATTTCCGCTGCTGACAGCGGGAGTGCAGGAAAATGTTTACGGCTTCGCGCTCGAGCCCGACGGTGACGACGTTATGTATGTATGGGACGATGACGCCAACAGCACAAACGGCATCTCAATGGTCTTGCCGGAGACATACCGTACCATGAAAAGGATGAATTTGGTAACAGGCGGAAAGTCTCAGGCAGCATATGAAAAGGAGAAATTTATTGTTACCTTTAATGACGGGAGATTCTCCTGCATAAACGGCACAGTGTACGTTGATGTTCCGGAAAATACACGGTATCTCAGCTGTGAGGCGCGCATAGTATGGAAAAGCGACAAGCTGACCTTCAGCAAGTATGACATAGCAATTACTCTTCCGGTAGTCTGGACCAATATGAGTGAGGAGGAGTTGAAGGAAAAATTCACTGCCACCGCGGCAGTCGGAAGTGAGACGGAGGGCTATACGGCTGTCTGGAGCGCGCGCTACGGCAGGCTGGACGTTTTTGACCTGCCGACCGAGGCTGAAATTCTGGAGCTTATTGATTACGACAGCTATAATACCGAAGACGGTGAAAATCTGAAATACGGTGAAATCGGCGGCTATCTCGAAGAAGCGACCGGGCAGAGCCTTTCAAACGACAAGACATGGCATTTCGACATTGAGCCGAAGCAATACACGGTTACGGTAAGAAATGTACAGAAGGCAGACGGAAAGACCGAAAGCCGTACCTTCACTGCCGCATTCGGGGAAAGCTTTGATTTCAGCGATTTGAAAAATACCGGTGCGAACAATCCGGAAGCCATGCAGTTCAGCACCTTCAGGGGTCTGACTGACAGTGAAGAGGACGGAGAGCCTGTCACCTCATTAACAGTCGACATGGCGTTTGCGGAAAAGTACGGAAATAATGCCGTGCTGTACGCCAACTACATAGACGATACACTGACGGCTTCCTTTGAGTTTGTCGGGCTTGGTGAGACCAAAGTTGAGGAAGTCAAATTCCAAAGAGGAGCAACCCCCTATTTTGAAAATATGAGGGACTATGTAATATCTCTTGCAGGCAGAGATACAGTTGACTATGATATAACGCCGTATCCTGCTCCTTCGGAGACCTCCGTCAAATATACGGTCAATTGCCGGATAACGGAAGACCCGAAGCCGCTGTATAAAATAACCTTTGATTCGAGAGGCGGCAGCGCTGTTAAAGAACAGAATTATCCGGAAGGGGCGCGTATTCTGAAGCCGACCGATCCGGTAAGGGAAGGCTACACCTTTGATGTGTGGTATTATCAGGAAGAAGGAAGCGGTAATACATACTGGCCGCATAAGGATAACTGGAGTTATCAGTTTATGGGCAGCCGCAACCGTACGTATTATGCTGTGTGGGAAGCAAACAGCTATACGGTCAGCTTTGATACCCAGGAAAGCAGTATTTCTCCGCCGCCGGAAATGTCAGTCAAATATGAAGAGGATTACGGTGAACTCCCGACTTTATCTCACCCGGAAAGGAAATTCATCGGCTGGTTCACGCAGCCGGTGGGAGGGGAGAAAATTACTGCCGATACACAATATATTTTTGCAGATAATACAACCCTTTATGCCCATTGGGAAATGAAAAAGGAAGTAAGCGCTGATTGGATAAAATCATCTAAATGGTCATATACATATAACGGAAGCGGTCAGGCTTACGAATTTACCGTAGATGCGCCGGATTCCGCTTTGAGTTCAGAAGATTTTATTGTTACCTATAAAGCCGATACCGCGGGTGCGGGATGGACGTCCGTTCTGCCTGTAAACGCCGGCTCCTACGGGGTCAAGCTGGAGCTTGCCAATCCTAATGAAGACTATCTGCAGAACGAAGTTTATCTCAATGCCGGAATGGTTATAGACAAGGCCACACCGTCTTTTTGGAATGTCAACCTGTATGCTACAAACTGGGTTGTTTCTCCGTCTTGGGGTACTTCAGGTGACGGAGAGGTCAGCTTTGATCTTTACCGTGGAACATACGGGAGCGGAAGCAGAATATATGTGGGGTCATTCCCTGCGTCAGCAGATTTCACCATACCGAGCGAACACAGAAATCAACCCGGAGGGTTTTATCTTACCTGCTATGTTTCGTCCGGAGCAAATTATACATCGGGATCTTCCGGCGAAAAATATATGCAGATTGACAGCATGGGCAACAGTATGTTGAGACCGCCCGCCAAATCCGCTGCGGCAAGTATGCTTTCGGCTCCTGTGCTTTACAATGCGGCGCCGCTGGCCGCAGCAGCGGAAGATACGGCAGAAGCCGCAGAAGTCAGGGCCATGACTCTGTCGCCCGAGGAAATTGTTGCCAACCGTGGCAGGGAATTTGAGATAACTCTCAGCCTTGATCAGACGGCGGATATCTGGGGAATACTGGCGGCAGTCGATTACGATACTGACGCGCTTGAGCTTTTAGGCTACACCTGCGGCGATATCTTCACCGAAACCCAGTTTACGGGTCAGAACGATCTTACAGCGGCGCCGTATAAGCTGCTGGCAACGCTGGACGAAATCGGCACGACATCGGCTGAGGGCAGCTTTGTAAGTCTCAGGTACAGAATCAGAGAAAACGCTCCGGAGGAAGCAACAGCCATATCTCTTGCGATGCTTGAGGCGGTCGGCGAGAAAACGGCGTTTCCGCTTGCCGGAGGCAGCGATATTCCCGTTGTGGCGGACGACGTCGCTCCGGTTATCGGCGGCATAAAAGACGGTGAAACCTATTTCGGTGATACAGTTGCCGAAATCGCGGATGACAACCTCGCTTCGGTGACTGTGAACGGAGAGGCTGTTACCGTTACAGACGGGAAAATAACTCTTAAACCCGCCGAGGGTAAACAACTGATAGTCGCAACCGATAAAGCCGGAAACAGTGTCGCCATGACCGTCACTGTTAACGAAGAAAAATCCGCGGATACTCCGGCAACGGGCGACAGCAGCAGAGTAAGTCTCCTGATCGCCTTGCTGTTCGTATCAGGAGGCACACTGAGAATTCTGACGTGTAAATATATGCGTAAAAGGAACAGGACGGTTTAAAACGGAATGTTAAAAATGCTTTTGCCGCGTAATTTTCAGCGTGTAATTATTAAATGTATCCGGCTGCGCAGATAATAACAGCGTTCATGTTTTGAAATGACTTAAAACCTTGAATACGCTTTGCAGGCGATAAAATAAGCGCCGTGATTTCGATATTCAAAGTATCGAAATCACGGCGCGTTTTTTTTAACCGGCGTAATATAAAAATTAAAGTACTTGAATTATAACCGTTTTTTGCTTTGCCGAAGGTCAGTTAATGCCGTGCGAAATTACGCCCGCCGTAAAAGTCCTGTACCATGACTGGAAACAAACAGGACCTTTATAAAAATTATCACCGCCGCCGTAGGCGTCAATCAGCTTTTCGTCAAGCTCATCAATGTGATCGATTTTTCCGTCTCTCAAAAGTATGAGCCTGTCCCGGCAGTTTTCGGCGCGTTTTATTATTCCGCCTATTCTCATATCCTGAATTTCAAAGCCCTGTGCCTTGTTTTCTCTGAACCACTGTTCTCTGTATGCTTTGTAAAATGCGTTGAGCTTCTTTATAAGCAGCTTGTATTTGTCTATAAGCGCGTTAAGCTCGTCGGTATTTCTGTCTGCGTAAACTCTGCGGGTCTCCTGTCCGATATTTGCCTTGACGGCCAAGGCGTCGCAGAGAGCATGCATAGCGCTGAACAAAAATCCCCATTCGGGATCTTTCTTTAAAAGCGACAGCTTGCGGGCGCATTTTGAAAAACGTTCTGATTCGTCGCCGTTAAGCGTGCTGTCAAAAATTCCGGCAAACGGGTCGTTATACAATAAGTATTTTTCGGGGTTTCTTACATCTCTGCCTTTGTTCGGTCCGTCCGGCAGATCAAGCAGTATAAAGCGGTCATAGGAGATTCCGAATTTTTCCTTAAACTTCCGCTTTATATCCCCCATATTATAGTTTCCTTTCGCATATTCAGACGCGGCGAACAAAGAGGGAAGGACCGTGAACCGTGAGCATTCTCCGCCGTCATCGCCCCACAGGGTCAGGAAGATATTTTTTATTCCGTGTTCCTCGCAGCTTTTCAATGCGCTTTTTGTTGTTTTTAAAGAAAAATCGTTGTTCGGGGCGAAGCCCTGCCAGGTCCAGAGTCCTCCGGCAAACCAGATGTCATCGCTTAAAAGGGCATGACTTTCAAGCATTTTATCGTAGTGCTTTTTGTCGGTTGAATAATAATCCCAGTATACAAGCTGAACGTTGTCGGGTATTTTATCCTTTATTTCCTGGCTGAAGCTGATATTGTCATAATAGTTTCCGCCGGTCATAAGACGGAAAAACATATCCGACCACATTATAAGGGTGAATCCGTATTTTCTGCCTATCTCGGAAACCCTGTTCAGGTGCTTTAAAAGCAGTTCGGAACGGTCCGCGGCGCCGTGCAGGTCAAAAAATCTGCCTCTGCCGATGTTGTGCGCTTCGTCCATACCTATGTTTATTATCTTTGTTGTAAGACATTCGGAAAGCGTGGAAAACATTTTATCAATCAGGCTGTATACGCTTTCGTCTCCGGCGAGCAGAATATCGTCTATATCAAACATAGATGAGTAGCACGGCCATCTTTTTATCGCGTTAAGATGCGCCAAAGTCTGAATACACGGTATCAGCTCCATACCTTTGCCCGCCGCGTAGGCATCTATTTCCTTAAGCTCGGCTTTTGAATATCTGCCGCGCAGATAACCGAAATACGGGTTATCGTCTACCTCATATGTATCTTCGGTGTAGAGCATAACGGTGTTGTAGCCCAAAGATGACGTTATGTCTATCCATTTTTTAAGAGCGGCAATACTCATAACGGCATTTCTCGAGCAGTCTATCATTGTTCCGAGTCTTTGTGTTTTCATTCAAATATCCCCTTTACAAAAAAGCTTAATTATTTCATTTGATATCATCGTCGGATAAATCCGAGGGTGAATGCTCCATATTGTACGCTGCGGAATGTGTTAGCACATATTTTCTGAATGCAGAGGGAGAACGGTGATAAACCGAGCTGAACTGACGGATGAAATTGCAGAGATCATTAAAGCCGCAGGCGGTTTTGATGTTTTCAACGCTCAAATTTGTAGTTCTTAAAAGATTCGCCGCATGGTTTATGCGGTACTGCTTTAAATACTGCTGCGGCGACATATCTATTGTCTCTTTGAAATAACGGAATATCTGACTGCGGCTGAGATTGAATTTTTTCGACAGACTTTCCACCGTTATATTTTCGGCGAAATGCTCCTCTATAAATTTAATGATTTCATTTATCAGTTTTGACTGCTTGTATGATACGCTGAAGCTCGGGTTGATATACGAGAATGATTCATACATTTTTGAAATAGCCATAAAATCGTTTCCGTGTTCGCCGTAGTATTCGACCATTTCCTCAATGCATTTTTTTGTTTTTCCTATGCTTGTGAAATTGAAAAGATTGTTGAAAGCCGAAAGACCGCGGTAGGAAATAATCATATTGCTGTATTCGCCCGAGTAACCGAACCATCCGTATTCCCACGGATCGGAATCGTCGGCGTAATATTTTGCGGAAACTCCTGTGGGGATAAGGAAACCCTGTCCGGCGTTCAGTGACACCTTATTGTCAAAAATTTCAAGATAACCTTTTCCGGCATATATGAAATGGATAAGATTATGGTCTCTTATGACAGGGCCGAAGCCATGCCCGGGAGCGCAGTCCTCAAATCCGCACTGCACAAGAAATAGGGAAGGGTTTATATTAAAGTCTTTATTTATGGAATAGCGGTGTACAAACATTGGGCGTTCCGTCCTCAAATAATGAATTATTAAGACAAGTAAAATATGGCAAAAATAGAAAAAACAGTAGTTTTTTGTTAATTATCTGAAAAAATAATGCTTAATATATTGGTATTTTACATCTGATAAAGAAAAAAATCAATATAAAATCAATTCTTCAATGCAACATATTACAAACTAATTGCAACATTGATATATTGCAATAAATACGGTTATAGTTTAAACTGTAATTAATGTCTACTGAATAAAAGAAAACTCAAAAAATCCGAAATATAAAAAGTGCTGTTTCAAAAAGGCAGTCAAAGAA
>CALWDJ010000043.1 GCA_944376655.1 uncultured Clostridia bacterium | reverse complement strand
ACCTTGCACCTGAACAATTCAAAAGTTTACACCAACATGCTTGGTTAAGGTACTTTTGAATTGTTCAGCAGGCATTATATAAAAATTATACGGCAGAGATTTCAAGGCACCTGTGCAGTCCGTTGAGCGCCGGAATAATCTCCTCCTCCCTTATTCCGGCAAAGCAGAGCCGGAGCTTTGCACCGTCCGCCGGCTCGCTTAACGCTATTCCGTCTTTAACTGCCGCCGCGAAGACCGCCGCCGCGTCAAATCCGCCTTTAAACTCAAGCTGAACTGTAAGCGAGGACTCAAAAAGCGTTACGGACGCTTCGGGGAAAATCTCCGCCGCCGCCTCGCAGAAATACCGGCTTTTGGCGTAATACAGCTTTCTGAGCTTTCTTAAATGCTTTTCAAGCTCGCCGGACTCAATATAAATTTTAAGCGCCGACTGCTCGGTTTTGCCGCAGGTCTGATTGTATACTCCCCTGCGGGCGGCAAGCTCCGGCACAAGACGGTCAGGCAGTACCATATAGGCGATACGCACGCTCGGAAGCAGCAGCTTTGAAAAGCTGCCGATATATACCGTGCTCTCAGGACACTTCGGCTGAAACGCCGTCACGCTGCGCGCGGTATACCGCAGCTCGCCGTTGTAGTCGTCCTCTATCACAAGCCTTTTCCCGTCCGACGCCCACTTCAAAAAGCTGTTGCGCCGCGCGGAAAGCCCCGTAACGCTGATTTTTGAGAGCGCCGACGGCATAAGGAAAAGAATGTCCGCCCCGCTTTTCTCAAGACCATCGGCCCTCGCGCCGTTTCTGTCCCTTTCAAGCGTAACAGTCTTTATCCCGTAGTCCGCAAAAATACTTTCCGCCTGCTCAAAACGGCTCTCCATAGCGACAGTAACGTTTCTTCCGGTAAGTCCGCACAGAATATTTAAAAGCGGTCCTATTCCGGCGCCTATCACTATGTTTTCCGGCTTTGTCCGCACTCCCCTCGCCTTGTAGGAATACTCCGCGAGCGCCGCGCGCAGCTCCGGCTCACCCTGCGGGTCGCCATAGGAGATAAGCGCGTCGGTATCGCGCAGGACCTGCCTTACCGTCCTGCGCCAGTAATCAGTGTCGGCTGAAAAGGCATCTATGCTCCTGCCCGACAGGTCATATTTCACCCGCGGCTCGGATTTGTGCTCCTGCGTTTTCGAGCGCTCCGCCCTGCCGGCTCCCAAAATATAATACCCTCTCTGCGGAGAGCTTTCAGCTATTCCCTCTATACAAAGCTGTATGTAGGCGTTTTCCACCGTTGTGCGGCTCACCGAAAGAAATTCAGAGGCTTCCCTTATAGAGGGAAGTCTCTCCCCCTTTTTTATTATTCCTTTTTCCACCGCCTGCGAGATAGCGGCGTAAAGCCGCTTATAGACCGCTCCGGTGCCGGTTTCAAGCTCAACAAAATCAAGCAGCATAGCAAAACTGTCCTTTAAAAAAAGTGTTGATTTGTGTATTTATTCGCGTACACTTTACTGATATAATGATAACACTTGCAAAACGCGCGCGCAACACTTTTTTTGAAAACGGGGAATATTTATGAAAACAACACATCAAAAAATACTTGACGTTACATTTACAGCGCTTTTCGCTGCGCTCTGCTACATAGCGCTTACGGTATTTTTTATACCCTTCGCGAATATGTATATACACTTCGGCAATATGATAGTAGTTCTCGCGGCACTGCTGGTAGGCGGCTGGCAGGGCGGCCTCGCCGGCTCTGTGGGTATGGGACTTTACGACATTCTGGGCGGTCACATTGATTCCGCTCCCAAAACCTTTGTTTTGAAGCTGCTAATCGGTCTTGCGACCGGTATTGTATACGCCCTGCTCGCAAAGCGTAAAAAATACCCTGCGGTGCCGCTTTATATTTCGGGTGTCGTTTCGCTTATGGCAGCGACGGGACTGCTGGTTTACACGCTTATGAAGAACAGCGCCTACACCGGAGAGGGAGCGGTTTTAAGCCCGATTTTCTTTGTGATAGGCATACTCTGCATAGTTTTCGGACTTCTTAAAAACAAATTCTCGCACAAGACAGCGGCGGCTGTTGTGGGCGCCTCCTGCGGAATGCTTGTAAATATCGTGGGCGAGACCGCATGGAAATTTGTTTCCTATGTGATTGCCGGCTCGGCGCCGCAGGCGGCGTTTGTGACCGCGGTGCTCGGTCAGGCGTCCACTCTTATAAACGCCGGAATAGCTATTGCCGGCGGCGTGGCTCTTTTCTGCGCGCTCGAAAAGCCTTTTTCAAAAATTCTCGGAAAATAACACCTGAATAAAAGAACAGGACTGGCAAGCGACAAGCTGTACCCCTCATATACTTTACAAAGTATTATGAAATGAGGGATACGGCTTGTTTTTTAATTTACTGATGGAGGTTGCCCTTAATATCTATTATTTTGCGCTGCACGTTACGGGCGCCGGCTCGTTTCCGCCGCCGCTGTCCGCCGCCAAAGAGGCGGAGCTGCTTGAGAAAAGCCGCGCGGGTGACACCGCCGCCAGAAATCAGCTTATAGAGCATAATCTGCGGCTTGTGGCGCATATAGTCAAAAAATACTACAACACCGGCGCCGACCAGGACGATATGATATCAATAGGCACGATAGGGCTTATAAAGGCGGTCTCCACCTTCAACAGCGACAAGGGGATACACCTTGCCACCTACGCCGCGCGCTGCATTGAAAACGAGATACTGATGTATTTCCGCAACCAGAAAAAGACCGCGCAGGACGTTTTTATAAGCGACCCCATTGACACCGACAACGACGGAAACGCCCTTACGCTTATAGACGTGATAGCCGACAATAACGATATTGCCGAGGAAATAGACACCAAAATAAAGCTGGAGAAGCTCAAAGTAATACTTTCCGGCTGTCTTGACGAGCGTGAAAAGGCGATAATCAGAATGCGCTACGGCCTTGACGGCTGTGAGGAGCTTACCCAGCGTGACATAGCCAAAAAGCTGAATATCTCAAGAAGCTATGTTTCACGTATAGAAAAATCCGCTCTTGAAAAATTAAGGAAACAATTTTAAAATAAATTTGTGAAATCCTGTGACCTTTAGATAATTTTTCCTGTCTTTTAGGGTGAAGAGCTTTTCATGGGGACGGAGGGGCAAAATGGAGGACGAGAGAATAACCGGTCTGTTTTTTGAGCGGAATGAGGAAGCGCTCAATGAGAGCCGTATAAAATACGGCGCATACTGCCGCAAAATAGCCTGCAATATTCTTGAAAACGATGAGGACGCGGAGGAGATTTTAAGCGACACGCTTTTAAAGGCGTGGAACGCCATTCCTCCCGCGCGCCCCGAGCGGCTTGGCGCATATCTCGGCAGAATAGCGCGAAATTTAGCGCTTAACCGCTGGGAAAGCCGCCGCGCGCGCGGCAGGGGCTGGGACGAGACCGCCCGCATCACGGACGAGCTTGAAGTTTGTCTGCCGTCAGGCGTCACGGTCGAAAACGAAAGTGATGAAAGAACCCTCCGCTCCCTTATAAACAGCTTTCTTGAAACGCTGCCCAAAGAAACACGCATAGTTTTTGTCAGGCGGTACTGGTATATGCAGCGGGTAAAGGAAATAAGCCGTGCCTGCGGCATAACCGAGAGCAAGACAAAAATGCTGCTTCTGCGTACAAGAAACAGCCTTAAGGATTTTCTTGACAGGGAGGATTTTAAAGTATGAAAAACAAAATGATTCACGCCATAGGCGGTATTGACGATAAATTCATAGACGAGGCGGCGCGGCCCTCACGCAAAAAAGCGGTAATTATAAAATGGTGCGCCGCTGCCGCCGGCTTCTGCGTTATAGCCGGACTCGCCGCGGCTGTGTGGATAAGCTCAGGTGCAAACGGTATTTTCTTAAGTAAAGAATCAAATGCTGCCGGCGGAGCCGAGGAAGGGACGCTGAGCGAAGAATACGACGGCGATTACAAGGCAAACGGCACGGCGGACACGGTGCCGAACGATAACGAGGCCTTCACCGAAAAGCCCTCTATCTCATCAAGTCAGGATATTTACGAGGTTCCGAGCTGGGACGATATGACCGTTACGCAGAAATTCCCTTACCTTTCCTTTAACGGGTATGAATACAGCACGGCGGACAGAACTGTTCCCGAAGAAAGTGCCGGAAAGAAAATAACCTCCGCCACCCTTACGGGAACAGACAGCCGCACCGGCAAAACCTACGCGATAAACGCCGATATTTACGAAATAGCCGGCATTTCAAAAAACTGCGCGGTATCAATTAAATTTGAGGGCTACAAAGAGCTGTATGTATGCCGCAATTCAGGCTACCGCCCCGAAACGCTCGGTCAGCTTACCGACGACCTTAATCTCCGCGAAACGCTCACCTTCGGAAAGGCTTACGCCACCGTTAAAAAGGGCGACACCTATACCGAAACCGAATACAGCGGTCTTGACGGCGAAAAGGTATGGGAAATGCTGCTTTCTGACCGGGAACTCAAAAATGTCAAAGACTATGACAGTATGAATTTCGGAAAAGAGCTGATTTCGGTAAGTATAAATATTGAGCTTTTATACCGGAACATCAGTCTTGCGGTAACAGAGGACGGATATCTCACCACAAATATTTTAGACACCGGAAAGGCGTTCTTTATAGGCAAGGAAAAGGCGGAAAATTTCGCGGAATATGTGCGTGAAAACTGCAAGGCAGTCGAAAAAGGCAGCTTCACGGCTCCGTCCGGCGGCAACGGCGGCGGAGCCGGCGAGCCGGCTGATTCGGGCGCCGCGTCTTCCGCTTATGACCCGGGCAATACGGCAAGCAGACAGTAAAAAAATTTAAAAAGGCGGTGAAGGAAATGTCAGATAACAGGGAAAATAACAGCATAACTGAAAACAACGTGAAAAAAAGCGGAACCGGAAAGAGCTTCATTTTAGCGCTGGCGGCGGTGTTTCTCTGCGCGGCGGTTACCTTCTCGGCGCTGGGGATAGCCGCGAGGCATACCGGAAAAACGCCGGACATTCCCGCGGGGGACATAAAGCCGCTTAAAACCGCGGACGGCTACGTCGATATATACAACACAGTAAAAGCCTTTGCCCCGACTTTCTGGGACAGAGTGATCGATTACGCCTACGATTTAGGAAGCACAGTCACCGGCAATGCTCAAAAAAACAGTGGTGCCGCAGTCTATGAGCAGGAAACCACAGGTACGGCGGACGAAAGCTCCGATTACAGCGGCACGACCTTACAGGTCGAGGGTGTTGACGAGGCGGACAGAGTAAAAACCGACGGCAGATATATTTATATTCTCTCAACAAAAAACGGCTGCACCGTTAAAATTGCCGGCGTTTCAGGCGGCGCTCCGGTACAGCTTGCCGACATAAAGGCGGAGGGAATATACTGCTCGGATATGTATCTAAGCTCCGGCAGGCTTGTGCTTATCGGTACTGAGCAGGTCAGCAGCGATACTCTGGCCGTTATATACGACGTAAACGACCCGACAGCTCCTAAAGAAGCCGCGAGGTGCAGACAGAGCGGATACTATAACCAGTCAAGGCTTATAGGCGATAAACTCTACATTCTCTCGAACCATTATATAGATACGCAGTCCATTATAAAAGACACCCCCGCGTCTTTCGTGCCGTCAGTCGAGTGCGGAGATTACTGCGGCGCGGTTGAGCCATCGAGCATATGTATTTATAATAATTGTGAACGTCCCGAATATACGGTGATTTCGGCTTATGACATTGAAGACGGCTCGCTTGCCGGAACACAGTCGCTTTTAGGCGGCAGCAGCACCGTTTACGCCGGCACCGAAAATATTATTACCTGCGGAATATCAAGTGTCACAACGCAGGTGGCGCGTTTTTCGATAGACGACGGCAAAATCGGGCTTAAAGCCACGGGTGAAATATCCGGCACACTTCTGAACCAGTTTTCTATTGACGAGTATAAAGGATATTTCCGCTTTGTAACCACAAGAATAAAATACGAAAGCAGCCAGCTGCCCGCTGATACGGTAAACGTCCTTACCGTGCTTGACGGAGAGCTGAAGCAGGTTTCAAAAATAGACAACATCGCCCCCGGCGAGCAGGTCTACTCGGTGCGCTTTATGGGCGACACCGCCTATTTCGTGACCTTCAGGCAGGTTGACCCGCTTTTCAGCGTGGATTTAAGCGACCCGGCGGCTCCCAAAATAATCGGCAGCCTTAAAATTCCGGGATTTTCGGATTATCTTTTCCCCTACGGCGACGGTCTGCTTTTAGGAATAGGCAGGAACGCCGACGAAAACACCGGCAGAGTCGAGAATATGAAGCTCTCGATGTTCGATATAAGCGACCCGTCAGATGTAACGGAATGCGCGAAGCGCAGTCTCGTGCCGAGCTATTCCGACTCGCTTTATTCCCACAAGGCAACCCTTGCCGACCCCGGCAAAAACATTATAGGCTTTTCCGCCTACGGAAACTACGGGCTTGAATACTATATTTATTCCTTTGAGAACGGACAGTTCAGCGAAAAGCTGTATGTCCCGCTCGATATAAAGTCGGAATTCAGCAGAGGACTTTATATAGACGATGTTTTCTATATTGTTTCCGACACGCAGATACTTTCCTTTACGCTTGACGGCTTCGCGCCGCTTGACACGCTTATTCTGAAATAGCACAATCATAAAAGCAAAAAGGTCCGGCGCCGTCCGGACTTTTTTAATTTTTATATTATAGGTTTTACCTATAAGTTATATATAGCTTATGTATTTTACAAATAAAGCGCGATGTGCTAAAATTTACCCCGATGAAAGGGGATACATAAATGCAGAAAGATTACAAAAAGCTGTGGCCGCTTTTCAGGGCGATGTTCGTACTGAGCGCCTGCACCTTCGGCGGCGGGTTTGTCATTGTGTCGCTTATGAAAAAGAAATTTGTGGAGCAGCTCGGCTGGATAGACGAGGACGAAATGCTCGACGTTACGGCGATAACCCAGTCCTCGCCGGGGCCCTTGCCGGTAAACGCCTCGGTTATAATAGGCTACCGCGTAGCCGGAGTTTTAGGCTCGGCGGTGGCGGTGCTCGGCTCCATACTGCCGCCCATGATAATAATATCGGTAATATCGGTATTTTACGACCAGTTCAGAACAAACACCTATATCGCCATAGCGCTCCAGGTGATGAGGGCGGGCGTCGCCGCGGTTATAATCGACGTTGTTATAAATCTGGCTAAAAACGTATGCAAAACCAGACGCGTATTATACATCGCGATGATGTGCATTGCCTTTGTGTGCACATATCTTCTGGGCGTAAGCGCCATGATTATAATCTTCGTATGCCTGGGTATAGGCATAATTGACCTTATCGTCACATTGAGAAAGGAGAAAAAGAAATGCCGCTGCTCTTGAAACTGTTTTTCGCCTTTATTCAGGTCGGACTGTTCAGCGTAGGCGGAGGGTACGCCGCTATTCCGCTTATACAGGAACAGATTGTAAATATTCACGGGCTTTTGTCCCTTGAGGAATTTTCGGACCTTATAACCGTGGCGGAAATGACACCCGGACCTATTTCAATAAACTCTGCGACCTTTGTGGGTATGAGGCTCGGCGGTATCGGCGGCGTGCTGCTCTGCTCGCTCGGCTGTATAATACCCTCGTTCTGTATATGCCTTATACTTGCCCATTTTTACTATAAATACCGCTCCTTCGGCGGCGTTCAGACCGTACTCGGGGCGCTGCGTCCGGCGGTTGTGGCGCTTATAGGCTCCGCCGGCTTCTCGATACTTATGCTCGGACTTTTCGGAAGCGATATTTTCTCGGTAAACCTTTCGGATTTCCGGGTGGTGGAATTCGGGATATTCGCCGCCGCGCTGTTTATACTGCGGAAATTCAAGGTCAGCGCCGTAGCCGTCATACTGGGCAGCGGCGTTATAGGAACGCTTATTTATACTGTCGCCGGTATGGTATGATTGCAAAGAGCCTTTAAAATGTGCTATAATGAGAAAAACATTTTTAAGGTGAGCAGGATGACCATACGGCATTTGAAAATTTTTATAGCCGTAGCCGATAACGGCACCATGAGCGGAGCGGCGCAGCGGCTTTATATAACCCAGCCGACGGTGAGTCAGGCGGTGGCGGAGCTTGAGAAGCATTACGGCACGCTGCTTTTCGAGCGGCTTTCCCAGCGGCTTTATATCACTGAGGCGGGTCGTGAGCTTTTGTCCCGCGCGCGGCATATTGTCGGAGCTTTCGACGATATGGAAACCGATATGTCAAACGCCTCGCACAGCAAAATCCGCATAGGCTGCAGCGTCTCGGTCGGCACGGTGCTTATAAACGACCTGCTTGACATCGCCGAAGCCGCCATGCCCGACTGTGCTTTCAGCGTCACGGTGGACAATACCTCGAGGATAGAGCGCAGCATTTTGTCAAACGAGGCCGATATAGGCATAATAGAGGGCATAGCCGAAAGCGATGAGCTTACCCTTATTCCGCTTATCACCGACGAGCTTGTGCTTATATGCGGAAAAAATCACCGTCTCGCCTTATCCGGAAAAATAAATTTTAAAGACCTTGAGGGTGAAAATCTTATATCCCGCGAGAAAGGCAGCTATGAAAGAAACCAGTTTGAAAAGCTGGCGCAGCGTATGGGCATATCCTTCAACCGCAGCTGGAGCTGCACCAATACCGAGGCTATCAAGAACGCCGTGATAAAGGGCAGAGGCATAGCCGTTATGTCAGCCATGCTCATAAAGCGCGAGCTTGAAGCAGGAGAGCTTGTTACCCTCGACCTTGATGAGCTGCCTATCCGCCGCACGGTACACCTTATTCACCATAAAAACAAGTATATTACCCCGGCAATCGCCGCATTTACCGAAATCTGCAAAAAATATAAATAATAAAAAGCTGCCCGCGAACGTCAAAATTCATAAGGCAGCTTCTTTTTATTTGTCCGTAAATAACCCGTCTTCCCCGTTTTCGAGCAGTATGAGCGCGCAGGAAAAAAGGTATTTAAAATGATTGTCGGCAAGGTCAGGCTCCAGTCCGAAATCCTCCTTTATCTTACGCATACGGTAAAGCACCGTATTGCGGTGGGTAAAAAGCCGCTCGCAGGTCTCCTTGAGCGAATGGTGGCATATAAGATAAGTATAAAGGGTAAGACAAAGCTCCGAGGAATTTTCCCTGTCATATTCCGCGAGCTCCGCCACCTGCGGAGCGATGACACCGCTTTTGTCCTCTATGCCTTTAAGCGCCATCAGGCGCGCGTACCTGCGGCTTTCTGTGCAGAAGCCTGTTTTGCCTGACGCCACTAAATAATCAAGCACGCGCGACACCGTGCCGTACATTTTTCCGAGCGAGTAAATCCCCTCAAGCGCCGGAGAAACCGCAATGCAAAGGTTGCCCGCCTGTGCGGTGCGGCTCAGCAGATCAAGGTCATGGTCCGTATGGAGAAACATAACTATGCGGTCTCTGTAAAAAAACGGATGGGAGCCGTGAAAGCTGCTTTCAAGGCTTTTTCTCAGCATATCCCCCGCTACGTCCGAATTCTCAAGCCCTGTCATCGCCACGACCGCGAACCGTTCCGGGCTGAAATTTGAAAGAAAGGTCGCCGACGCCTGAAGCCGGAAATGCTCCTCGTCCGCGAAATCGCCGTTTAAGAGGGTTATTAAAACGTCCTCGGCGGTGTCAAGCGACGTCCGGCGGCGCTCAAGGCATAGCTGCTTTGATATAAGCGCCGCGGTGAACATAATGTTTTCCGCGGTCATAGCCCCGGTGTTTTCCTCTCCCGCGGCGACGATTATCATATATCCTATCATAGCGCCGCCGTTTCTCAGCACCGCGACGCGGTAGCTCCTGCCGTTTCTGCCGAACTCAAAAAAATCCTCGCCCTTCTCCGCCGCTTCACCCGATATTTCCGCCGCCGCCTCAAAGGAAAGCTGGCTGTGGCTTACCGCGGTTCTGCACTCCTCATAATCCCCGCCGGGTGCCGCGAAGCTCGCCGCTATGCGGAACGCCTCGTCAACCACCATTACCGGCGCTCCGAGCAGTATTCCGGCGCTTTCGGTAAGAGCGGCAAGGCTGTTTCCCTGCAAAAAAGCGTTCAGCAGCTGTTCTTTAAACATATTATCACCCTTTGTGCTGACAGCACATATAATTTTGTGTTTATTATACCGCCGGATTATTGTAAAATCAAGCACTTTGCGTATAATAATAAATGTAAAAAGAAAAAAGAAACTGGCACGGTAAAAACAAACCGTGCTGATAACACAAAAGAGGATGATACCGATGTGTAGAAAAAATACGTATCAGCCGCCGGTCCGCTGAAATAACATAAATGACCGGACAAATTTAAAAAATTTTCGGAGGTATATATTATGTTTGAAATGAGACCTTATTCAAGAAAAAACAATTCCCTTTACAATCCGTTCAGAGAGCTGGACGACTTTGAAAGAAACTTCTTCTCTTCACCCTTCGGCTTCTTCGGTTCGGGCACGCTTGACGAGTTCAAGACCGATATAAAGGACGAGGGCGACCGCTACGAGCTTGAGGCTGACCTGCCGGGCTTCGACAAGAAGGACATAAAGCTCGATATCAACGGCGATGTGCTTACCGTCCGTGCCGAGAGGCATTCGGAGCATGAGGAAAAGGACAAGAAGGGTAAATATGTACGCTGCGAGCGTTCTTACGGCGCTTACAGCCGTGACTTTGACCTCTCGGGCGTAAATTCCGAGGGTATCAAGGCAAAGTACGAAAACGGCGTACTGAAGCTCACGCTGCCTAAGAAGACACAGGCTCTGCCTGAATCAAAGCATCTTGAGATTGAATAATTATTTCGCCGCCGTTTAACAAGACGGCGGCAGGAAAGCTTAAAAGGCGCCCCAAGCGGGACGCCTTTTTATGTTACTGCAGTCAGGTAAAATCACATCGGCTGATGACTGTATCCGGAAATCCCCGTATACATACCCGTTACTGTTCAAACCTCAATTTTACCGTTGCTTTGCTCAAATTCCGCCACGCGTTTTTTAAGGTACTGCTCAATTTCCTTATTCGCAGAACGCCCCTCCGATTCGGCTATATAACGGAATTTTCTGAAAAGCGCCCTGTCAACACGCAGTGTATATCTCAGTAATTTATCCTCCATTTTTTATTCCTCCGGCATTATTATGACTTAATTAATGCCTGCTGAACAATTCAAAAGTACCTTAACCAAGCATGTTGGTGTAAACTTTTGAATTGTTCAGGTGCAAGGTTTTTTCGCAAAATTGCGCAAAAACCTTGCACTTTAAAAAGAATCACATTTTGATTCTTTTTAAAATCAGGCGACAATCAATGGATACTGACGGTCAAAACAAAGGTTTTGACCCATAAAATCGAGATTTTAACTCGATTTTATATAATTGCATTTGCTAATGCAATTATTCAGTAGACATTAATTATAGTGAAAATATTGCGTCATAACGAAAATGGTGGTATTATGACGCAATAATAACGAATATTCATGCGGCAGTCTGCCGGTTTTTCAGTCAACCGTGTATAAATTAAGCGATTAAACGCCGTTAAAGCATATTCAGACAGCTTTTGTATTGTAAAATGCCTTTCTTTATGTTAAAATTACCTTCAAAAGGGAGGCTTTTGTATGAGCTTTGAGAAAATAAATAAAAAGCTGGGCTTCGGCTGTATGCGCCTTAAAATGGACGGCGACAAGGTGGATTACAACGAGTTTAATAAAATGATAGATATGTTTATGGAAGCCGGATTTAACTATTTTGACACAGCGCACGGCTACATAGGCGGACTGAGCGAAACCTCAATCCGCGACTGCCTTTCGGCAAGGTATCCGAGAGAGTCATTTGTGCTGGCGGATAAGCTGTCCGACCCGTATTTTGAGAAGGAAGAGGATATTCTCCCACTTTTTGAAAGTCAGCTTGCGCTCTGCGGCGTGGATTACTTTGATTTCTACCTTTTCCACTGCTTAAACCGCAATCTTTACAAAAAGCACAAAAGCTGCAACGCTTTCGGGATAGCGCGAAAATTAAAGGAAGAGGGCAAAATAAAGCATATAGCGATGTCTTTTCACGATACGGCGGATATTCTCGATATGATTCTGACCGAACAGCCCTTTATAGAGGCGGTTCAGCTCCAGATTAATTATCTTGATTACGACGATCCGGCGGTTCAGAGCAAAAAATGCTACGATGTGGCGGTAAAGCACGGTAAAAAGGTCATTGTCATGGAGCCGGTAAGGGGCGGCGCCCTCACTGATCTGCCGCCTGCCGCGGCAAAGCTGTTTGACGGCCTCGGAGGCGGCAGCCGCGCCTCCTACGCTATAAGATACGCCGCAAGCTACCCCGAGGTGTTTATGGTGCTTTCGGGCATGGGCAATACAGATATGATGGCCGACAATATAAACACCATGAAAAATTTTGTGCCGCTTAATGAAAAAGAACTCGCGGCAACCGACCGCGCGAGGGAAATCATACGCGAGGTAAGACGCATTCCCTGCACCGGCTGCGACTACTGCGCCGAGGGCTGTCCGAAAAAAATCCCGATTTCAAAAATATTTGCCGCCTACAACGGTTTTCTTTCCGCCGCCTGCACAAAAAGCGAGGCAAAGGAAAGAATGCCGAAAACAGGTGGAAAGCCCTCCGACTGTATTTCCTGCGGCGCCTGCGAAAAAATATGTCCGCAGGGCATTGAGATAAGAAAACATCTCAAAACGATTTCAGACGATATGAGATAAGGTGACAAAAATGGAAAAAACCGCAATAAGAAAAATAACGCTCAGAAAAGCGGCGCTCTGCTCGGCGGCGGCTGTTACCGCCGCCGTGGCTCTGCCGCAGCTTGTACATATGCTTGGCAGGCTTACGGGAACCGGTGCCCTTACCGGTCAGATACTGCTGCCTATGTATCTGCCGGTGCTGCTGCTCGGCTTTTACGCCGGTCCCGCGGCAGGCGCCGTTGCCGGTATTGTTTCCCCTCTGCTCAGCTTTGCGCTTACGGGTATGCCGGCTCCCTCACAGCTCGGAATAATGACCGCAGAGCTTTTCTGTTACGGACTTTTCGCCGGAATTTTCGCACCGCTTCGCATAAATCCTGCACTTAAAGCCGTCGCTGCTTCCGCAGCGGCAAGACTGCTGCGCCTCGCTGTGACAGCAGCGGCTCTACTCATATTTAAGGCTGACGGTTTAAGCCTCTCTGGAACGCTTCACATTCTTGCACTCGGACTGCCCGGAATGGCGCTTCATACCGTTATAGCAGCGTATTTTATCAAAAAGACGGGCGTGGGCGAATGAACAGCGCGGAACGTGCGGAAAGCCTCCTTATATCGGAAGGCTACACCTGCGTTTTATGCAACGGAGAGGAAATTTATCCGTCTGATAAACGGGGAGTGGCTCCGTTGCTTGAGCTTCTCAGTTCAGGAAAAGATTTCAGCGGTTTTGCCGCGGCGGACAAAACGGTGGGCGCCGGCGCAGCTTATCTATATGTCCTGCTCGGCATAAGAGAGGTTTGCGCCGGAATAATAAGCTCCGCAGGGCTCAAAATACTTGAGGACGCCGGTATAGTCTGCCGCTTCAAAAACAAGGTGCCATATATAATAAACCGCGCAGGGGACGGAATGTGCCCGATAGAAAGCGCGGTAAAAGACGCGGGCTCTCCTGAAGAAGCGCTCGCAATAATAAAGCATACCCTTGAAAGGCTTAAAGGCTGATTCAGGGAAATATACAGGTGAACAAAATGCAGCTTAAGGAAGACTCGCTCGGCACGGAAAAGCTGTCGGGCCTTATGGTTAAAATGGCGGTGCCGTCGGTCATCGCGCAGGTTATAAACATTCTTTACAATATTGTTGACCGGGTATACATAGGTCATATTCCCGACGCCTCGTCCGACGCGCTTACCGGCGTCGGCGTGGTGTTTCCGATTGTGACCTTTATTTCGGCGTTTTCCGCCTTTGTAGGCTCAGGCGGCGCCCCGCTCTCCGCTATCTGGCAGGGCAAGGGCGACCATGACAAAGCGGAAAAGATTCTCGGAAACGGCGTTACACTTCTGATATTTTTCAGCGCCGCGCTGATGATCGTTTTTTCTGTCTTCGCCGAGCCGCTTTTATACCTTTTCGGCGCGAGCGACGCGACTGTCGGCTACGGAAAAACCTATATTCTGATATACCTTACAGGCACGCTTTTTGTGGAGCTCGCGCTCGGGCTCAACCCATATATAATAGCGCAGGGCGCGGCGAAAACCGGTATGATGTCAGTCGTTATAGGCGCCGTGATAAACATTGTGCTTGACCCTGTATTTATCTTCGTGTTCGATATGGGAGTCGCGGGAGCCGCTGTCGCCACGGTAATATCCCAGCTTGTGAGCGCGGCGTGGGTAGTCGGCTTCCTGATGAGCAAAAAAGCCCTGCTTAAAATAAGGCTTAAAAACCTGAAGCCCGATTTCAGCATTATCAAAAAGGTTTCGGCGCTCGGCGTATCCCCCTTTGTAATGCGCTCGACCGAAAGCCTTGTCGGTATAGTGCTGAACAGCGGAATGCAGCGCTACGGCGGCGACCTTTATGTCGGCTCGATAACTATTATGCAGAGTATTCTGCAGTTTTTCTCGGCTCCGCTCAGCGGCTTTACACAGGGAATACAGCCGATTATAAGCTATAATTTCGGTGCCGGAAAGTTTGACAGGGCCAAAAAGACCTACCGCAGCATGATACTGATAAGCGGAGCTTTTTCCTTTATAGGGACGGTAATCATAATGGCGTTCCCACGGCTTTTCGCCGCAATGTTCACCAACTCCGGAGAGCTTATCGATCTTTGCGGCGCGAAAATGCCGCTGTTTATCTGCGGTATGCTGCTGTTCGGTCTGCAAATGGGAATCCAACCTACCTTTATGGCGCTCGGTCAGGCGAAAATATCGCTTTTCATAGCGGCGCTCAGAAAGGTGATACTGCTCGTGCCGCTGGCGCTTATTCTTCCTGTTTTCTTCGGATATGACGGTATCTATCTCGCCGAGCCGATTTCGGATTTTACTTCCGCGACTGTCGCCACAGTGCTTTTTCTTGTCAATATCAAAAAAATACTGACCAAAGAAACACTTGATAAAATCAAATAGTTTTAAAAAATCCCGGCTCCGTAAGGAACCGGGATTTCAGGCTGTCAATAAACCTCAAATTTAATTTTTTAGCGGCGGTCAGCCGAATTTTGTTTTTTCGGCGACAGATGCGTCGAAAAAACATTTTGTAAGCGAAAATCCGCTTAACAAGCGGTTTCTCAAGGGTACAGGGGTGGTATTGGCGGAGCTTAACAAGCGATTGCCGCCAGTGGCGGGACAAAAGAGCTTGTTATGGCGCCGCTGTCGAAAAAAATACGCGCTTAGGGCGTAATTTTTTGGGGGTACCGCAAGAGTAGGGAGTGCAGTCCGAAAATCTTTGATTTTCGAGCGAACGGCATCCTCACGGGGGAGCGTGTCGACTTTTTCGATACGCTCAGGGGTTGCAGAATTTTCTGCAACCCCGGTTGTTAGTTGTCGTAAGAAATGTGTGTCTTTTGCTATGGCTTAATGAGCGATAAGCGGTATGGTGTTTTATGCAATACATCGCATCGTCAAGGAAAAGAACCGCACCTACTGCGAGGTCTATTCCTTGCCCCGGACAGAGACACCCCCGGAAGATTACACCCAGGTTTCCTTCGTCTGCCTGCGGCCCGATGGAGCTTATGAAGCCCCGGCAACGGTCAGCAGCGTATGCCGATACTCCCGAAAGAAAATCGGGGATATGGATGACTTTCACTTCCATCTGTTGAGGCATACATATACGACTAACCTTCTCTCTCACGGAGCCGCACCCAAGGATGTGCAGGAGCTGCTGGGACATTCTGATGTAAGTACCACGATGAA
>CALWDJ010000042.1 GCA_944376655.1 uncultured Clostridia bacterium | reverse complement strand
GCTAATGCTTCCTACTACCAAGCGCATAGCGGACTTTCACCGCCAAGTTATCGCCCATGCCGGGCGCACAAGAAAAAACCGGAAGCACAAAGTGCTTCCGGTTTTTTCTTGGTGACCCGGACGAGATTCGAACTCGTGTTACCGCCGTGAAAGGGCGGTGTCTTAGGCCTCTTGACCACCGGGCCGGTGGTGGCTGTAATTGGATTCGAACCAATGACACTGCGGGTATGAACCGCATGCTCTAGCCAACTGAGCTATACAGCCGAATATTTCCGAGACCAGTATATTATATCGCTGTTTACTTTCTTTGTCAATACCCAATTTTACAAACAAAGCTATTAAGGACAATTTTATTTTACCCATTTGTTAAAAAAATATCATTTTTTGCTTGACAAACGCAAAAACCGTGCTATAATATGGTAAACCGTCTCATTTGAGACACTTTAAGAGGGGCATTATGTCAGTATATGATAGTCTGTTTCTGTTAGACGGATTAAGCGCGGAAGAAAAGGAAAAGGTCATATCCTCGCTTTCTCCGACGGTAAAATTTTCAAAGGGCGAGCTTATATACTCGTCGGACAGCTTTTCAAGGGCGCTGGCGCTTATTGTGTCTGGCTCCGCAGTAGCGGTAACCAACAACGCCAACCGGGTCGTAATGAAAAAATTCAGTCCGGGAATGTGCTTCGGCGCCGCGGCGGTGTTCGGTGACAACAGCACCTACGTAAGCACCGTGACCGCCGATTCGGACACGGAAATACAGTTTATAACCGAAGAAAAGCTGACTGAATTTTTCGTAAGCTATCCTAAAACCGCCGTAAACTACATAACATTCCTGTCAGACCGTATAAGGTTCCTCAATGACAGGCTAAGCGTTCTCTCCTGCCCAAGCGCGGAGGATACTGTTCTTGCCTATCTTATATCCGTGTCCGACAATAACGGATACGCCGAAATTCCCGTTAATATGACCTTACTCAGCCGAATGCTCGGCGTAGGAAGGGCAAGTCTTTACAGAAGTCTTGATTCTCTTCAGAAAAACGGGCATATTATAAGGGAAAATAATAAAATAAAGGTGATAAAAAATGAAAAAACTGATTAGCATGCTTCTTGCAGCCGCAATGGTGTTCAGCTTCGCGGCGTGCGGAAAAACCGATACCGCAAGCGGCAAAAACGACAGCTCCGAGCCTTCTTCGCAGGCGCAGACGCTTGATGTCGACTGCAATGTGTTCGCGCTCTCAGGTCCTACCGGCGTAGGTCTTTCTCCCCTTATGAAGAAGGCTGACGAAAAAACCGGAAGACTCAATTACAATATCGGCATTGTGGGCAGCAACGATGAAATCGTAGCCAAGCTCTCTAACGGTGAAGCCGATATAGCCGCGGTAGCCACCAATCTTGCCTCCACTCTTTACAAGAAGACAAACGGCGGCATTTCGGTGCTGGCGGTAAATACTCTCGGCGTGCTCTGCCTTGTGACCAAGGGTGAGGACGACGTGACCGACATCAAGTCGCTCAAGGGTAAAACCATATACTCCACCGGTCAGGGCGCCAACCCGGAATATATAATAAATTATATTCTTGAGAAAAACGGGCTTAAAGCCGGCGAGGACGTTAAGATAGAATTTGTCTCACAGCCTACCGAGCTTGTTACCGCTTTCGCGCAGAACGACAAGGCGATAGCCGTAGCTCCCCAGCCGGTAGCCACCACCATCACCACTAAAAACGAGGGCGCGAAAATCGTTCTCGATATGAACGACGAGTGGGACAAGGTAAGCGACACCAAGCTCGTAATGGGCTGCATTGTGGCGAGAAACGAATATATCGAGCAGAACCCCGAAGCGGTAAAGATATTCCTTGAGGAATATAAAGAGTCGGTCGAGTCGGTAAACAGTGACATTGACAACGCCGCCGCTCTCTGCGAGGAATACGGCATTGTGGCTTCCGCCGGCATAGCGAAGCAGGCTATCCCCTACTGCAACATCGTGTTCGAGGACGGTGCCGAGCTTAAAGCCGACCTTTCGGCATATCTTCAGTTCCTCTATGACTGCAATCCGTCAAGCGTGGGCGGTGCCCTGCCTGACGACAGCTTCTATTATGAAGCCGAATAATACAAGGAAATTTTTAAAATGGGCTGCCGTTGCGCTTTTATGGCTGGCGTTCTGGCAGCTCGCCTCCGCCGCCGTAGGTAAAGAGCTGCTTATCCCCTCTCCGAAGGCGGCTTTTCTGTCTCTTAAAGAGCTTTGCGTGACGGCTGATTTCTGGCTTGCCGTACTGCTTTCGGTGCTGCGTATAATCGCGGGCTATTTATCGGGCGTGCTTGCCGGTGTGGCAGGAGCGGTGCTTTCGGCGCGCTTTTCCGTGTTTAAGGCGGTTTTCTCGCCCGTGCTGCACCTTATAAGAGCGGTTCCGGTGGCGTCCTTCATAATACTCGCTTTAGTCTGGATAAAAAGCCAGTATCTCGCAGTTTTCATATCCTTTCTTATGGTGCTGCCGATGATATGGACAACGGTTGAAACCGGAATAGAAAATCTTGACCGTAGATACCTTGAAATGGCAAAGGTTTTCCGTATAAGCCCGCTTAAGACGCTTTTTCAGGTGAAAATTCCGTTTATACTGCCGTCTTTTATAGCTTCCGCAACTTCGGCTCTCGGATTCGCGTGGAAATCGGGCGTTGCGGCGGAGGTTATATGCCGGCCGGAAAATTCACTGGGAAGACTGCTTCAGGACGCGAAAACATATCTTGAAACGCCCCGCGTTTTCGCCGTTACGGCAGTGGTGGCGTTGCTCTCGCTTATACTTGAGCTGGCGGTAAAGCGTGCCGCAAGGAGGTTTACCGATGTTAAGCATTGATAATATCTCATTCTCATACGGTGAAAATCCTGTTCTTGAAAATTTTTCGCTGTCGGTCGGCGACGGCGAAAGAATATGCCTTTTCGGGAAAAGCGGCTGCGGAAAAACCACCCTGCTGAGAATTATTTTAGGACTTGAAAAAGCGCAGCAAGGCAGTGTGACCGCCGGACGTGACATAAAATACTCGGCGGTGTTTCAGGAGGACCGCCTTCTCCCCTTTAAAACCGTTTTGCAGAACATAACGCTTATCGGAGCGGACGAGCAGACTGCTTTATCGCATCTTGCGGCGATGGGCATTCGGGACTGCGCGGATAAATATCCGTCCGAGCTTTCAGGCGGTATGCGGCGGCGCGCGGCGATAGCCAGGGCGCTTACGGCGGAGTATGACTGCCTTGTGCTGGACGAGCCGTTTTCGGGACTTGACAGCGAAAACATAAGAAAAGCGGCAGCGCATATTTCAGAATGTCTCTCAGGCAGGACGCTTATTCTTGTCACCCACGCAAAAGAGGAGGCACAGCTGCTCGGCTGTAAAATTATCCCGGTAGAAAAAAACGCTTATGATACGGAAAAACCGCTCTGATGTTTCAGAGCGGTCAGTCTGTCGATAAACCTCAAATTTTATTTTTCTGCGGCGGAAAGCCGCATTTTGTTTTTCCGGCGACAGGTGCGTCGGAAAAACTCCTTGTAAGCGAAAAGCCGCTTGTCAAGCGGCTTTTCAAGGGTACAGGGGTGGTATTGGCGGAGCTTAACAAGCGATTGCCGCCAGTGGCGGAATAAAAGAGCTTGTTATGGCGCCGCGGTCGAAAAAAATACGCGCTTAGGGCGTAAATTTTTTTCGGGTACCGCAAGAGTAGGGAGTGCAGTCCGAAAATCTTTAATTTTCGAGCGAACGGCATCCTCGTCCAAGAGCGTGTCGAAAAAGTCGACACGCTCACCGCTCTGATGTTTCAGAGCGGTTTTGTCATAAAAATATGCGGACAGTCTTCCTCGTCAAAAACTTCGCCCTGCTTTTTATAGCCTGTTTTACCGTAAAATTCAGCTGCCTGCACCTGCGCGTGAACCGTAACACTTTTGCCGCCGAGCTGTCTTATTCTGTCTTCGGCGTATTCCATCAGTTTTTTACCCAAGCCCTGTCCCCTGAGCTCTTTTTTAACAGCGACTCTTCCTATTATATAGTTTGCGCCGCTATTTTTAAAAAAGCGGCAGACAGCCGCCGCTTCACCGTTTTCAAATCCCAAAATGTGAACCGCTGTGCGGTCGGTATCGTCAAACTCGCTCTCAAAGCCCTGCTCCTTTATAAAAACCTCCTGCCGCAAAGCCGCCGCGGCTTCGGGAAGACGGTCATAACACTCAAATTTCATTATCTCACACCTCAATGATATTATAACCATAATGCAGAAAGACGGTCAAGCAATTTTATCGCTTGAATAAAAAGAATTACTGTGGTAATATATTTTAAGGTGAGAAATAATGTTTTTTAAAAAGAAAGACGCTGATATTTGGCTTATTGCAGGGCTCGGAAATCCGGGGTTTCAGTATGAGAAAACACGGCATAACGCCGGTTTTATGGCAGCGGACAAAATCGCGGAAAAGTACGGCGTACAGTTCACAAAGCGCAAATTTGACTCGGTTTACGGCGAGTTTATGCTCGGTAAAACAAAGGTTCTCCTTTTAAAGCCGCAGACCTATATGAACAATTCGGGAAGCGCGATATCGGCGGCGGCGAAATTTTACAAGATACCGACTGACCGGATAATTATTATGTTCGACGATATATCGCTTGATGTCGGAAAGCTGCGGATGCGCCGCAAGGGCAGCCACGGCGGACACAACGGCATAAAGGATATAATCGAGCTTATGGGCACTGACGAGATAATGCGGATAAAAATAGGCGTGGGAGAACGCACAAACCGCGATTATGACCTTAAGGACTGGGTTCTCGGCAAAATACCGGCGGAAGTTTTGCCGGATTTTGAAAAAGCGCTTGACCGCGCGGCGGACGCGGCAGCGGAAATAATACAAAACGGAATAGATTCCGCCATGAACAAATACAACGGCTGATATGAAATTTTTAAACGATATACTGAAAAAAGACCCGGATTACGCGGGGCTGCTCGGCGATGCGGAAAAGAACCGTCTTCCGGTTGTATGTACGGGGCTTTCGCTTATCCACAAGGCGGCGGTCGCGGCGGCGCTTAACAGCCACGCCGGCAGAAAGCTGACGGTAATATGCCATGACGAGGCGTCGGCGAACGAGCTTGCGGGTGACCTTACGGCGCTCGGGGCAAACGCGGTAAACCTGCCGTCAAGAGATTACTGCATAGGCCCGCTTTCCGGTTATTCAAAGGAATACGAGCATAAGAGAACAGACACCCTGTCGAGACTTCTCGGCGGGGATTTCGGCGTGCTTACCCTTTCGCTTGACGCGGCGGTTCAGTATACGGTGCCGCCTGAAATTCTGAAAAACGCGAGCTTTGAGCTGGCGGCGGGAGACAGTATTGATATAAAGGAGCTGACCGGCAGGCTGATTTCCGCCGGATATACAAGAAGCGAGCTTTGCGAGGGAGAGGGGCAGTTTTCCTCAAGGGGAGGAATATTCGATATTTACCCCGTAAATTCGCCCCGTCCCTGCCGCATAGAGTTCTGGGGCGACGAGATAGACAGCATTTCGTATTTTGACACGGAAACGCAGCGGCGTGACGAAACGGTCGGCAGAATATCGGTAACGCCCGCCTGCGAGGTGCTTTTTGAGCCTGACAGGCTCGCGGCGGAGCTTAAAAAACTGCTTGAAACTGGCAAAAAGCTGACCGAAAATCAGATTTCGGTAATAAAAAAGGATATAGACGCACTCGAAAACGGGATACAGATATCCCCTGACCGCTATCTGCGCCTTATTTATCCGGACGGAAATACCGTATTCGACTATATAAAGGACACGCTTATTATATTAAGCGAATCAGGCAGCATAACAGAGCGGTTTAAATCAATGGAAATCCAGCAGTCAGCCGATATCGAGAACTTTCTTGAAGAGGGCTTTCTCTGCGGCAGGACGGCGAAGCTGTGGCTTGAAAAGGCGGAGTTTTTCTCCTTTACGCAGTCGGCGGTGATATTTGAGAATTTCCCCCGCACATCGTACGAAATCACGCCTAAGGATATAATAAACTTCAACTTCCGCCGCTCTACCGCCTGGAGCGGTGATATAAACGTGCTGACGGAGGATATTTCATATATGCTTGATATGCACGGGGCGGCGGTGATTCTGGCTGGAGAGAAACGCGCGGCTCAGGTGCTTAGTCTTCAGCTTACCGAAAAAGGCGTAAACTGCCGTTTCTCGGAAACCGATGATTTTGTACCGTCGGGCGTGACAGTCCTTACCGGCGGACTTTCGGGCGGCATTGAGATACCGTCCGCCAAATTTATGCTTATAACCCACCGTCATATACAGTCGGACGCAAGAAAGCACCGCACAAAGCACAAAAACGCCAAAGAAATCGGCTCGCTCGATGAATTGAGGCAAGGCGACTATATTGTTCACGAGGCGCACGGAATAGGCATTTTCGACGGGATAAAGCGCATAACCGACAGCGGAGTGACAAAGGACTATATCAAAATAAACTACGCAAAAAGCGATGTACTTTATGTGCCGGTCACGCAGCTCGATTTGGTATCCAAATACATCGGCGCGGCGGAGGACGGTGGAATTAAAATCAACCGCTTAGGCGGCAGCGAATGGCAGAAGACCAGAAAGAGGGTCAAAAAGGCAGTCAGGGATATGGCGAAGCAGCTTACCGCGCTTTACGCCAAGCGTATGGCGGCGAAGGGATACGCCTTCAGCCCCGATACAGATTTACAGAACGATTTTGAGCGCAGGTTTGAATATGACGAGACAGAGGATCAGCTGCGCTGCATTAACGAAGTAAAGCGTGATATGGAGCGGGACGTGCCTATGGACCGCCTGCTCTGCGGCGACGTAGGCTTCGGAAAAACCGAGGTAGCGCTGCGCGCCGCCTTCAAATGTATAAGCGAGGGCAAGCAGTGCGCCCTGCTTGTTCCGACCACGATACTCGCGATGCAGCATTACAACACGATTATAAGACGGTTCGGCGATATGCCGGTCACGGTCGGTCTTCTCAACCGCTTTGTCTCACATTCAGAGCAGGCGAAAGTGATAACCGACCTTAAATGCGGAAGGCTTGATATGGTTGTGGGCACCCACAGGCTTATATCGTCAGACGTAAAATTCAAGGATATAGGTCTTCTTATAATCGACGAGGAACAGCGCTTCGGGGTGGCGCAGAAGGAGAAGCTCAAGGAAGCGTACCCGTTTGTGGATATACTGACCTTAAGCGCCACGCCTATACCACGCACGCTCAATATGGCGATGTCGGGACTAAGGGATATGTCAACGATTGACGAGGCACCGGGCGACCGGCACCCGGTTCAGTCATATGTGCTTGAATATAATCAGGGCGTCATAATAGATGCCATAAACCGTGAAATACGCAGGGGCGGGCAGGTTTATTTCCTGCACAACCGTGTTGAGACGATAGAGCGGCGCGCCGCCTCACTGAAAGCGAAGCTGCCGGACATAAATATCGGAATAGCTCACGGGCAGATGAGTGAGGAGGAGCTTACGGGGGTTTGGCGCAGGCTTGTCGAGCACGAAATAGACCTGCTTGTATGTACTACGATAATAGAAACCGGCGTTGACGTCCCGAACGCCAACACACTTATTATAGAGGAAGCCGACAAAATGGGGCTCGCGCAGCTGCACCAGTTAAGGGGCAGGGTCGGGCGCTCGCCAAGACGCGCCTACGCATATTTCTGCTTCAGGGGCGGAAAACAGCTTTCCGACGTAGCTTCAAAGCGGCTTGAGGCAATAAGGGAGTTCACCGAGTTCGGCTCGGGCTTCAAAATCGCCATGCGCGACCTTGAGATAAGGGGCGCAGGAAGCATTTTAGGCGGCGAGCAGCACGGAAATATGGAATCTGTCGGATATGATATGTATCTTAAGCTGTTAAGCGACGCCATAAAGGAAGAAAACGGCGAGGAAGTAGCAGACGATATTCCCTGCACCGTTGACCTAAATATTTCGGCGCATATACCCGACAGCTATATAAGCTCGCTGCCGGCAAGGCTCGGAATATACAAGCGCATAGCGGCTATAAGGACTGATGACGATGCCGGCGACGTTATAGACGAGCTGTGCGACCGCTTCGGCGAGCCTCCCGCCGCGGTAATGGGGCTGATAGATATAGCGATGCTGCGCAACAAGGCAGCGGAGGCCGGAATAACCGATATAACGGGAACTTCTTCGGCGGCGGTGCTGCATATAAGCTCCATAAGACCCGAGGTTATGACAAAGCTGTCGGAATATTTCGGAAACAGGTTTTCGCTTTCGGCTACCGCCAAGCCCGTATATACCGTAAGGCTTAAAAAAGGCGAAAAAATGGCGGAGCTTGCCGCCGAGATTACCCGGGCGCTCTGACAGCGGCGAATTTACAATTTTTTTGTAGACATTTTTGCAGCTTTGGTATATAATCAATATATTGTAATCTCTATTGGAGGAATATAAATGAAAAACCTGAAAAGAATACTGGCCGCCGCGCTGGTCCTCGCAATGGCGCTTACGGCAGCCGCCTGCCATCCCAAAGATGAAATCGCGGTAACAGTGGGAGACGTTGAATTTACTTCCGCTTATTATATGTGCGCTCTTATCAACGCGGATTCCGAAGCCAAATCGCGCGTACAGGAAGAGCTTTCGGACGATGAATCCACAACCGATATCGATTATTACTCAAAGAAGATAGACGACAAGGATTATGTGACATGGGTAGAGGATACCGCAATGGACTATCTTAAAAAGATAGCCGCCTACAAGACCCTCTGCAAGGACAATGAGCTTGAGCTTGACAAGGAAGAGGCGGAAAACGCCGAGTATTACGCTTCGTATTACTGGTCAAGCTACGGCTATTCCGCTTATTTTGAGCCCAACGGCGTAGGCGAGAAGACCTATACGCAGTATATGAAGGACTCATATTATTCGGAGCTTTACTTTGAGCATCTCTACGGTGAGGGCGGAGAAAAGGAAATCGCCGCCGACGAGGTAAAGGACACGATGTATAAGAACTTCATTATCGCCGATATGCTTCAGGCGAACTTTTCCGGCCTTGAGGACGATGAGATAACCGAAACCAAAGAGCAGTTTGACAAGTATGCGGAAGAGCTTAAAGCCGGCACCAAAACCTTTGAAGAGGTATACAACGACTATAACGACATTGACGAAGAAGAAGACACGGATACTTCCTCAGGCAGTTCCTCGTCCTCTTCGTCTACCGAAAGCTCATCAACCGAAAGCTCCTCGTCTGACGCGACTTCATCAGAGGACACATCGTCAGACTCCGAGGAGGAAGAAGAACTTGAGCCGCTCGATTCCTACGCCAGCATTCTCGGCGCTGAGGATACCGTTTACGAATCAGAGCATTTTGATACTGTAAACAAAATGGCTACAAATGAGATACAAATAATCGAGCTTGACGATGATGCCGGAATTATTCTTGTAGTCAAAAAGGATATAAAGGCCGACCCGTATTACCTTGAAAATCTCGACAGCACCGCACGCCACCTTATAGCCGACGAGGAATATGAGGCTGATATTGAGAAATACGCCGGTGAGCTTGAGCTTACGGTCAACGATTACGCGGTAAATCAGTTCAAGGTAAAGAAAATAAAAGAACCCACCGCTTCATAAATACAGTTGAATACAGGTTTAAAAAATCACCTTGCGTCAATACTTATGACGTGAGGTGTTTTTATGTTCTCTAAAAACTATGACAGTGTCTTTTCAGGAAGAACGGTAATTTGTTTTTTAATAATAATTTCGCTTTTTTTCTCCTGCATACTGCGGGTGGCGGTAATATCGGCGTCAGACTATTCTGAGGTTCAGAAGGAGCAGAGCGGTTACAGGCTTTCGGCGGGAAAGCTGCGCGGAACGGTTTACGACTGGAATATGGTGCCGCTTACAAACTCTGAAAAGAAAATAATCGCCTCGGTCTCGCCCACACCGAGGGCGGTAACGGCGATAAGCTCGGTGCTTTCGGGTGAGGAACTCGAAAACGTGCTTGAACGGCTCAAATCCGGCAAGCCGGTGCTCTGCGAGGTGCCGGAAACAATAGACTGCGACGGAATAGCCTGCACATACGTATATGAGCATAATTCCGCCGAAACTCCGGCGATACACCTTATAGGTTATACCGACAGCGACCTGCATGGCGTTTCGGGCATAGAAAAAGCATACGACGGTATCCTTTATTCGGACAGCGAGGCGGCGTTCGTCTACACGTCCGACGGACAGGGCAAAATACTCGAGGGGATAGCCCCCGAAATTGAAAACGACAGTTCGGTGACGGCGGGCGGCGTCGTTACCACGCTTGACATAAACATACAGCTTATCGCCGAGGAGGCGGCGGAAGCGATAGAACGCGGCGCCGTGATAATCGCCGACGCCAAAACCGCCGAAATACGCGCGGCGGTAAGCCGGCCGTGGTTTGACTGCACTGATATATCGTCATATCTTGAAGCGGAAAATTCGCCGCTGCTCAACCGCGCCCTCGCGGCGTACAATGTCGGTTCGGTCTTCAAGCCCTGTGTCGCCGCGGCGGGAATAGAGTCGGGCAACGCCGGTTTTACCTATACCTGCACCGGAAGCTGCGAGATTATCGACCGGTTTTTCAAGTGCCACAAGTTAGACGGACACGGACTTATGAATCTTAAAACCGGACTCGCCAATTCCTGCAACACCTTTTTTTATAATTTTGCCTTTCTTATCGGGGGAGAAAAAATCTACAATACCGCGTCGTCGCTTAATTTCGGCAAGAGCTTTGAAATATGCAGCGGCATCTCGACCGCAAGGGGAAGTCTGCCCGCTCCCGACACACTTCTCAACATCGCACACCTCGCCAATTTCAGCATAGGTCAGGGCGAGCTTCTGCTCTCCCCCGTATCAATGCTCACGCTCTACTGCGCCATCGCCTATGACGGCTCCTACCGCCTCCCCTCCGCGGTAAGCGGAACTTATACCGGCGGAAAATTCACGCCTTACAAAACCGCCGCGCGCACAAGGGTTATGAGCGAAGAAACCGCCGCACTCCTGCGCGAATATCTAAAAGCGGTTATAGAGGAAGGCACCGGAACGAGCGCAAAGCCGAAGAATGTATCCGCCGCAGGCAAAACCGCTACCGCCCAGACCGGACAGTATGAAAACGGCGCCGAAATATGCGAGGGCTGGTTCTGCGGCTTCTTTCCCGCGGAAAAGCCCGAATATACCGTAATTATCTTTTCGGAGGATATTACCGCGCAGTCTCTGAGCTGCGGTGAGATTTTCGCTGAAATCGCCGACAAAACCGCCGCTCTCGAGAATACGGAATATAAAAAAACAAGTCCGCCCGAAAATCAGGCGGACTGAGCGTGTCGAAAAAGTCGACACGCTCTTGGTCGGGGATGCCGCTCGCTCGGAAATCAAAGCTTTCCGGACTGCACTCTATCCCCGCCAATACCACCCCTGTGCCCTTGAAAACCCGCTTATTAAGCGGGTTTTCGCTTACAAGGAGTTTTTCCGACGCACCTGTCGCCGGAAAAACAAAAAATGCGGCTTAACGCCGCAAAAAAAATAAAGCTTAATGTTTATCGACAGACTGAGTCCGCCCGAAAATCAGGCGGACTGAAAAGCCTAAAAATATTTAATGCGCAAAAACGCACTGCCGCAGAATTTGCTGTGCTTTATAGGCAATCAGAGTATTACTGTCGCCGAAATGACCGCAAAAAGCGGGATAAGAACAAATTTGAGCCATTTTTTATTTCCGATAAAGTCAAGAATTTTTCCTATCGGACCCGAACCGCTGTCTGTCGCAGCCGAACCGCCGCCTTCAGGCGTCTCCTCTACAACAGAGCCGGCGGGAAGCTGCTCGTTTTGCGAGCCTTCGTCCTCCTTTGGAACGCTCGTGCCGCCGTTATCCTCAAAAACATCGGGGAGCTGCTCCTCCATCAGATCGTCGGTAATGTCGGAAGGCTTTACAACTGTTCCGGTCTCGTTATCAAGCCCGTTATCCTCACTCTGCTCAAGCGTAAAGGTAAGCACATCGGTCACCGCGTCACAGCGGGTGCAGTGCCTTGACATCTTTCCGGGTGTATTCTCGGTCGCCTGCTCATCTATCGTCCATTCGGGAGCGAAATCGTGCCCTATCGCGGGTATTTCGCCTAAATCCACATGTCCGCACTTCTCGCATACGCGCTGCTTTACGCCGGGCTCAGTGCACCCCGCCTCCGCGGCGACCGTCCACTCGCCGTAATTCTTGTGACTGCAGTTTTCGCCCGTATAAAGCACCTCTACGCCGCCCGGCGTGACGGCAGGCATAAATTTTTCAAGCTTCCAGTTGCAGAAATCGCCCGACTTGTACTCAATGTCTATCGGATAAAAACCGAAATCCGCGTCATCCTTTATTTTGAACTGAAGATAGACAAAGCCGCGGTTTTCATACTTATTCATAGATTCGCAGTTTACAAAACGGATAATATTTTTATCCGGATGCGCCGCAACCGTGTAATCCTTTAAATATCCCCTGTAAAAAGTTTCGTACTCAAGCGCCGAGCTGTCGTATGTCACAGATATGGTCATAGCCATTATTCCGGGATTGTTCTGCATTTCAAGCTGTACCACAACCGAATCGCCGTTTATTCCGGAAACGGTATGTACTATTATGTGCCCGTCCTCATACTCGCCGGTTTCCTCTGCCGACACGGCAAAAGACGTTATAATCAGCGAAAAGACAAAAAGCAGACAAGCCGCGTTTTTGAGAATTTTCTTCAGCATATCAGGTTTTCCTCCGAAAACATTTTATAAAGCTATGATAACATTTTTTTGAAAAGCTGTCAACAAACAGAAACGCGGTAGAAACCGCGTTTCTGAATATCGCAAACAGGAAGTTTTTATTACGCCGAAGAACCGTACTTCCGTTTTCCGGCGCAGAGCGCGCCAAAAATTTTATCCCTGCTTTGCCGCCTCGATTATTTTCTGGGCAAGCTGCGCGGGCACTTCCTCATAACGTGCTGGGGTAAGCGTAAAGGAAGCGGTTCCCTGCGTTATCGAACGCATTGCGGTGGAGAAATCGGACATTTCCGCCATCGGGACCTCGCCTATTACCTCCTGCATTTTGTTCTCCGCCGGATTCATTCCGATTATCCTGCCGCGGCGCTTGTTGATATCGCCTATGACGTCGCCGAGCATCTCGTCGGGAACAAGCACTTTGAGCGTGCCGATAGGCTCAAGCAGCACCGGAGACGCCTGCGGTATGCCTTCCTTGTAGGCGATTGCCGCCGCCATCTTGAAGGACATTTCCGAGGAATCAACCGGGTGGTACGAGCCGTCCACCAGCGTCGCCTTTATGCCGACCATCGGATAGCCGGCGAGCACTCCCTTCTGGGTGCTTTCACGCAGTCCCTTTTCAACCGCCGGGAAGAAGTTTTTGGGCACGGCGCCGCCGAATACCTTTTCCTCAAATACAAGCTCGTCAGAATCACAGGGCTCAAACTCTATCCATACATCGCCGAACTGACCGTGGCCGCCCGACTGCTTTTTGTGCCTTCCCTGTACCTTTACGGCTTTCCTTATAGTCTCGCGGTAGGCAATCTTGGGCGTCTTAAGCTCAACCTCGGCGCCGAATTTTGATTTGAGCCTTGAGACTATAACGTCTATATGCTGCTCGCCGAGCGCCGAAAGAATCTGCTCGTGGGTCTCATTGTCCGTATATACCGAAATTGTCGGGTCTTCCTCCATCAGACGGTTGAACGCCGTGGTTATCTTCTCCTCGTCGCCCTTTGCCTTCGGGTATACAGCTACGGATATTGACGGAGCGGGAAATTCAACCGCCGCCGCCTTGACGCTGCCCGACACCGAAAGAGTGTCCCCCGTGAGCACGTCTCCGAGCTTGGCGACAGAGCCTATATCTCCGGCAGTGATTATGTCCGCGTCCTCCTGCTTGCCGGCCTTCAGCCACATAACCTTTGAAAGACGCTCCTCAGAGCCGGTGCGGCTGTTTATAAGTCTCGTGTCGTTCTTTACCTTGCCCGACAGCACCCTGAAATAGGACAGCTTTCCGACAAACGGGTCGGCGATGGTCTTGAATACCAGCAAGGCGGTCTCGCCGTTCTCATCAAACTTCTTTTCCTCGCCGTCCGCCGTGGTATAGACCGCGTCCTCGCTTGACGGCATAACCTCAAGCAGATTGTCGGTCATCATCGGCACCGCCGCTCCGGTCTGCTGAACTCCCGAATAAACAGGACATATATCCCCCGCGCAGACGCCCTTTTTAAGACCGGTTTTGATTTCTTCGGGCGTAAATTCCTCGCCGGCGAAATATTTTTCCATCAGCGCGTCGTCGGTTGTGGCGACAGCCTCAAGCAGCATGCTGCGCATTTCGTCTATCTCGCTGCTTACAGGCATACGCATTTCCTTCATCTCAAGACCGTCGCAGGCGTATGCCTTGTTCTCGATAAGGTTTATGTAGCACTTGACCTCGTCGTTCTCAAGATAAGGCACAACAATCGGGCATATCAGCGCGCCGTAGCTGCCTGCAAGGGCTGAAATGACACGGTAAAAATGGGCATGCGTGGAATCGAGCTTACCTACAAAGAAGGCTACCGCCTTTTTAAGGGCACGCGCTTTCTGAAAACTCTGCTTCGCTCCGGTCGTAAGTCCGGACTTGCCCGAAACCGTTATAATAACACTGTCCGCCGCGGTGAGCGCCTCGCATACACCGCCCGCAAAGTCAAAAAGTCCGGGAGCGTCTATAAGGTTCAGCTTCTGCCCGTTTATCTCGAGTGCGTAAACAGCGGTCGACACTGAATTTTTACGCTTTTTCTCCTCCGGGTCAAAATCCATAACGGTGGTACTGTCGGCTATCTTGCCTATCCTCTCGGTCGCCTTGCCGTAGCAGAGTATAGCGTCCGCAAGAGTGGTCTTGCCTGAACCGCCGTGACCTAAAAGAGCTATGCTGCGTGTCAAATTCATGGGATACTGTTTCAATATTATGCACTCCTTCAAACATTACCGGAACACGGTAATTAAGTATTGAAAATATTATACCACATACGCTTGGCAAATACAACTAATAATTGTAATATCCATATTAAAAAATTATTAAAATGTCATAAACAAATATTTAATGTCGGATTTGTGAATTTCTGAGTGAAAAATATGTTAAATCTGACAATTTGTAATCTTTTAAAGCCGTTATTATGTAAACGGTAACAAAGCTGATACCATTTGTAACTGAATTGTATCTGTATATCAAGACAGTTTTGTGTATAATAAAATTATAAATTATGAAGGCGGGGCGGAATTATGAAAAGAAGATTTTTAGTGTGCACGGTGCTTGCGCTTATTCTGCTTGTTTCTTTTTCCGCGTTTACCGTAAGTCCGGCTTCCGCCGTAAGCGAAAAATCCGAAGCTCCGAAAACCGAAATTGATACAGAAGCGGTGCTTGAGGCGCGTTTTCTAAATATGCTAAATCACAATTTCGCGTACAACGATGCTTTTAATACGGTTGAGGACCTTACGAACGCTTCCGTGCCGGCTCTTTTGAAATTCCGCGACAGTGCCGATGAGTCGTTTATATCGGAAATATTTGTGAAAGAATATCTTTTCAATATGTACGGTGTAGAGACTGACAGCCTATCGGAAATAAATTCCGATTTTCCGCAGAAAAGCGGCTATGTATATATAATCCCCCGGGGCTTTTCGGTTTTTACGCACAGCATAGAGTCTGTCACCGAGAATGAGGACGGCAGCTATACCGTAATAACCTCTGTTGCGGTTGACGCTCATGACGGTGAGGATACCGCGACCGCGAAGACACTGTTTGTGCGCAACGAAAAATCCGATTTCGGGTTCAATATAATTTTCTCGGATATTACCTACGGAACATCGGCTATTTAAACTTAACATAATTAAAAAACTGGACCGCAATGCGGTCCGGTTTTTTGTGTCCGTGTTGCTGCTTGCAAAGATGTAGCTTTTATGGTATGGTTGAGGCACAATAGGGACAAATAATTATTATCAAGGATTTTTGATAAAGAATGGCAAAAACGAAACATATAG
>CALWDJ010000041.1 GCA_944376655.1 uncultured Clostridia bacterium | reverse complement strand
ACGGAGAAAAATCAGTAGTTATAAAAGTCTTTTAAGCCTTTATTTCAGCGGCTTTTCAGACTTTTACAATCGACTATTTTATATTTTAGTATAGGAGACAACAGAATGAGAGACTATGTAATAATAACCGATTCCTGCTGCGACCTTTCAGAACAGCTTGCAAATGACGCCGGACTTTATGTCATACCCATGGTCATGACAATTTCGGGCAAGGAGTACAAAAACTATCTTGACGAGCGTGAAATATCCTCAAAGGCTTTTTACGACCGTCTGCGCGCCGGAGAGACCGCCTCTACCTCGGCGCTCAATATGGACACATTTTTAAGCGTTTTCGGGGAATTTCTCGAACAGGGAAAAGATATTCTTTACCTCGCCTTTTCATCGGGATTAAGCGGCACCTACCATGTCAGCACCCTCGCGGCGGAGGAGCTTGCCCAGAAATATCCCGAAAGCAGAATATTCTGCTGCGACACCCTCTGCGCATCAATGGGCGAGGGACTGCTCGTATACCTCGCCGGCAAAAAGAAGCAGTCGGGCGCTTCGATAGAGGAAGTGCGCGATTTTGTTGAGCAGAACAAATTAAACCTCTGCCACTGGTTCACCGTAGATGACCTGAACCACTTAAAGAGGGGCGGCAGAGTTTCCGCGACGACTGCCTTTGTCGGCTCACTGCTCAATATAAAGCCGGTGCTTCATGTCGACGATGAGGGGCACCTGATAAACATCGGCAAGGCGAGAGGGCGCCGCGCCGCAGTATCAAGCCTTTTTGAGCATATGAAGGAAACCGCGGTAAATCCGTCGGAGCAGACGGTGTTTATAAGCCACGGTGACTGCGAGGAGGACGCTCTTGCGCTTAAGGAAATGATAGAAAAAGAATTTTCGCCTAAGGAAATACAGATAAACCCGATTGGACCGGTCATCGGAGCGCATTCGGGTCCGGGCACCCTCGCCCTCTTTTTCCTCGGGTCAAAGAGATGAAAAGTCTTTTCTTCTTCTGTTCGGCAGTGACCTGACCGCTGCTTATGACACGGAAAGGTAAGGACGGCGCTATGAAAAAGGTTTTCTTGAATATATTAAAATTTTCAATTCTTACCGCCTTGGGATCAGCCGTACCTTTTGTTATTCTGGTATCCGTTTCTTATATGGACGATTTTATAAATACAAATTCTGACAGGATACTGATATTTATCGGGGCGGCGGATTTCCTTTTGCTTTTCGCGCTTAAAAAGCCGCTCACACGCCGGCTTAAAATAAGCGAAAGCCTCTATTTTGCCGCCACATCGGTTACCCCGCTGCTTTTAAGCATTATTATGCTTTTGGTTTTTGTTTATTCAGCCGCGGACAGCAGCTTCCTCTCCAAAGAAGCTGTTACGGCTATTTTCTTTTCAGTAATATCAGTTGTTTTATTTTTTAATCTGCTGTTTGTGATTATTTATAAAATATTTCAACTTGTAATAAGGAGTGTAAGGAAATGAAGTTTTTTTCAAGATGCAGGCTTCTCTGCGGCATTCTCACCGCCGCAGATGTTATTCTCGGAATAATAATCGCTTTCCGTATTACGGAAATTTTTGACAAACACTCATATTCGCCGCTTAACAGCCTGCTTGTTTCCTTGTTCTTTATTTTTCTCCTTGCGGTCATCATTCTTAAATGTGTTATAAAAGACGCCAAAGAGGATTTATCCGCGGTTATGAATCTCGCGGATACGGCAAAAAACGGCAGGGATACATAACACCGTATTTTCAACCTACTACATAACGAAAGAGCATAAAAAATGGAAAAAAATCTTACCGACGGCAGCGTGCTTAAAAACCTGACGCTGTTTTCCGCACCTTATCTGTTATCCTACTTTTTGCAGACCCTTTACGGCATGGCCGACCTTTTTATAATCGGTCAGTTTGAGGGGGTCTCAAGCACAACGGCGGTTTCGGTAGGCTCGCAGGTAATGCATATGCTCACCGTGATGATAGTGGGACTTACTATGGGAGCCACCGTGAGCATAGGACAGGCTGTCGGCGCGAGGGATAAAAAAAGTGCGTCTGGCTATACCGGAAATACTATAACGCTTTTCGCCGCTCTTTCGATTCTGCTTACGGTCATTCTGGTGCTGCTTGTAAAACCGATAGTTTCTGTAATGTCTACCCCTGCTGACGCTGTGAGTGGCACGCAGCAGTATCTTACGGTCTGTTTTCTCGGAATACCCTTTATCACGGCGTACAATGTGATAAGCTCGGTTTTCAGGGGTATGGGCGACTCAAAAAGCCCGATGTGTTTTATCGCAGTCGCCTGCGCCGCGAATATTCTGCTTGATTATCTGTTTATGGGCGTGTTCCGTATGGGACCTGCCGGAGCGGCGCTCGGAACCACTGTCTCACAGGCTTTAAGCGTAGCGGTTTCGCTTGCCGTGATATTAAAAAGAAAAACCGGTATTTTTGTATCCGCCGCCGACCTGCGCCCGAAAAGAAAATTCACCGGCAAAATACTCGGTATCGGTCTGCCCATTATGTTTCAGGACGGGCTTATACAGATAGCTTTTATAATAATCACCGTAATAGCCAACCGCAGAGGTCTTGACGACGCGGCGGCGGTCGGCATAGTCGAGAAAATAATCAGCTTCCTGTTCCTTGTGCCGTCGTCAATGCTGTCGGCGGTATCCGCGCTCGGGGCGCAGAACATCGGAGCCGGAAAACCGGAGCGCGCCGTCGCCACACTGCGCTATGCGGTTATAACGGCGGCAGGCTTCGGGCTTGCGGTGGCAGCGGTTATGCAGTTTGTCTCCGAACCGGTAGTTTCCCTGTTTACCGAAAGCTCCGACCCTGACGGAGCGGCTGTGATAATGCTCGGAGGTCAGTACCTGCGCGGCTATGTGTGGGACTGTGTTTTCGCCGGTATACATTTCAGTTTCAGCGGCTATTTCTGTGCCGTCGGAAAGTCCGGCATTTCTTTTTTTCACAATATCACAGCGATACTTTTAATGCGCGTACCGGGGGTATATCTTGCCTCAAAGCTATTTTCCTCTACCCTTTTCCCGATGGGAATAGCCACCGCCTTCGGCTCGCTGATTTCGGTATGTATCTGTATCGCAGCGTTTTTGATTATTTCGCGGAACAGGACAGCTTTTAAAAAGACTTTATAAAAAGCGCGGCACTGACCTGACAAAAACAATTTTGTCAGGTTTTTATTTTCGCGTTTTTATTGCAAAGCAGCTCTTTATATGTTATGCTTGCGCTACAATAGGGACAAAATTATTTTATTGCCTATGTTATGTGGTGTTATTAACTTAAAAATCCAACTTCAAGTTGGAAAATTCCAATAACTGCGTTATTGATTTATAACATTTTAACCTTTAAAATATAATTGTAGCTACAAGAATTATAAAGGAGTGTACCTATGGATAATTTGAAGTTGAATGATACTATTTGTTTTTATAGAAAAAAGCAAGGCTTAACACAAGAGGAGCTTGCTGTAAAATTGGGTGTAACTAATCAGTCGGTATCTAAATGGGAATCGGCACAATGTTGTCCGGATATTAGTTTAATTCCCAAGCTTGCGGACATATTTGATGTTAGTATTGATGAGTTGTTTGGCAAAGAGCCAAAGCCTACCGTAAATAATTATGATTTATGTACTGAATTCCCTTGGCCTGATGATGATATGCTACGTGTTATTTTTGCGCGAGGTAAAAAAATTTTAGATAAGTCCGACAATATTAATGAATACATTAATATTAGGTTTCCTCACGATTGCAACGAAACTACACGTCAATATTTTAAGGTTGAGATCTTTGGCAATATTTCTTGTGATTCAAGTATTAATGGTGATGTTATAGGCCACGGAATGATTGAGTGCAACCAAATAAATGGCGATATTAAAGAGTGTAAAAGCAACATTTCTTGCAAAGGCGATATAAACGGAGATGTTAGTGCTGACGGTAATGTTGGTTGTGGTGATTCAATTAGCGGTAACGTAAGTTGCGGTGAAAATGTGGCTTGTGGAGATGGAATAGGCGGCAAAGTAAACTGTGGTGGAAGTGTTACCTGTGGAGACGATATAAATGGCGATGTCAAATGCGGTGGTAACATTGAATGTAAAAAAATTGATGGTAATGTTGAATGTCAAGGAAATATTATTTATAAATAACACTTATCCTGCTTCTTGATATTCTGTATATTTCATTGTTAATTAGGCAAGGCAGGAATAACCATCATACTTTTGGCAAAATCACAGCTTAAAAACAAAGTTTTTAACTGCATTTTCTTTGGTATGATTTTTAAGATGTCGGTATGACTTTTGTCATACCATCGAAAATAGAGTTATCTCGTGGTTTCGGGATAACTCTATTTGCATATATAACTTGAAAATAACAGTAAAAAATGTTATATTAAGTTTAAGAAAAAGCTTGTTGTTATGCGGAATTTTCAATTTGTGGAAATGACTTCCACAAGTTGAAAACAAGAGCCTCCCTCTGACGAGGGAGGTGGCAAAACTTTAGTTTTGACGGAGGGAGAGAATATGAAAGAATATAATAAAGCAAATATCCCTCTTGCAAAAACTTTAAGAAAAAACATGACACCTTGGGAACGAAAACTTTGGTATGAGTTTTTAAGATATTACCCTGTAAGGTTTCAAAGACAAAAAGCTATTGGAAATTATATAGCAGATTTCTATTGTGCAAAAGCAAGACTTGTTGTTGAACTTGACGGTGGCGGTCATTATACCCCAGAGCAAATAGAAAAAGACAAAGTTAGAAAGAAAGAGTTAGAGGGTATGAATTTAACAATTTTAAGGATTTGTAATTTGGATATTGACCGAAATTTTAGCGGTGTATGTGAATATATAGACTTGACTGTTAAAAATTCTCTCCCTCAGTCAGCTTCGCTGACAGCTCCCTCGTCAGAGGGAGCCACAGGCTAATTTGTTCCTAATTTAACACAAGCATAAAATCGCGTTAGAGAGCTAAAATGTGGTGCGGAAATGGAAAAATGGATCTTTTTTCGGTTTCGGAAAAGTATGCTCACCTGCGTTTGGACGACGGTGTGCATTTTTCGGACGAAGGCTACACAAGGCTTGCCGAGGAAATCGTAAAAGAAGTAAAAAGAATAACAGGCATTTAAAAAACTGCGGCGGAAATTTCTAAACGCCGCAGTTTTTTGCTTCTTGACAAATACCCCCCACAGGGTATATAATATGTCATAGATACCCCATAGGGGTATAAAGGAGCATTTATATGAAAAAAGACAAATATATAATAAGCGGTATGTCCTGCGCCGCCTGTCAGGCGTCCGTGCAGAAGGTAGTGTCCCGCATTGACGGCGTGACCGAATGCGATGTCAACCTTATCACCGGCAAAATGAACGTAAGCTATGACGAGCGGAAGACCGGAGAGGCGGATTTTGTACGGGCTGTCGAAAAAGCCGGCTTCGGAATAGCGCCCGACGCGCCCGCGAAAAAGGAAACGAAAACCGTAAAAAAGGAAAAAAACAGGCTGCCCTCTCTTGTAATATCGCTTGTGCTGTCAGCGCTGCTTTTGTATGTATCGATGGGTCAGATGCTGACCGACCGTCTCCCCGTACCGTTTTTTATGAATATTTCAGCCGACCCGTACGGCTTCGCGCTTACCCAGCTGCTGCTGTGTGTCCCGGTGCTTTTTCTCGGCAGAAAATTTTTCACCTCCGGTATTCCCCTGCTTTTGAGGGGTCACCCGAATATGGATTCGCTTGTGGCGGTGGGCGCCGGCGCGTCATTTATTTACAGCGTGGTTATGACCTATACGATACCCTACAGCCCCCACGCAGTGCACAGCCTATATTTTGAGTCGGTGGCGGTGGTGATTTCACTGATCTCGCTCGGCAAGCACCTTGAGGACCGAAGCAAGCGCAAAACCGCGTCGGCTATCAAAAAGCTGATGGAGCTGTCTCCGGACACGGCGACCGTAATAAGAAACGGAGCGGAAATAACGGTTAAAACCGAAGAGGTAACGGTCGGCGAAACGCTTATCGTAAAGCCGGGAGAAAGAATACCGCTTGACGGCGTTGTGGAAAAGGGAGAAAGCAGCGCCGACGAATCAATGCTTACGGGCGAAAGCCTGCCTGTAAGCAAAACCGCCGGAAGCAATGTTACAGGCGGCAGCGTGAATATAAGCGGCGTGCTTTATGTAAAAGTCACGAAAACCGGAAGCGATACCGTTCTGTCGGGAATTATCAGGTTTGTCGAGGAAGCGCAGAGCAAAAAAGCACCCATCTCAAAAACCGCCGACAAGGTCGCCGGGGTTTTTGTGCCGGTGGTTATGATAATAGCGGTTACAGCGGCAGCCGTCTGGCTCATAGCCGGAAAGGAATTTTCGTTCGCCCTTAAGGTTTTCACCGACGTGCTTGTAATCGCCTGCCCCTGCGCTTTAGGGCTCGCCACGCCTACGGCGGTAATGGTGGGCACAGGTTTAGGCGCCGCGAACGGCATACTGATACGCAACGGCGAGGTGCTTGAAACCACCCATAAAATAAAGGCGGCGGTGTTTGACAAGACCGGCACAGTCACAAAGGGCAAGGCGGCGGTTACCGACGTTTCGGCTAAAAACGAAACAGAGCTTATAAAAATCGCCGCGTCCGCAGAGTCGCTCTCAAACCACCCGCTCGCCGCGGCTGTTACGGAATACGCCGCGAAGCTCGGTATAAAAGAGCTTTACGGGCCGGAAAATATGCTTGATATTCCGGGCAGGGGCATAAGCTGCGGTATAAACGGCAGGAAAATCCTTTTAGGCAGCTCCGCTTTGATGAGCGAAAGCGGAGCGGATATATCGAAATACGAAGAAACCGCCGCCCGCTTTTCTGAAGACGGAAAATCAGTAATATATGTATGCGACAGCGGCAATGTAATTGGGCTTATCGCCGTGGCGGACGAGATAAAGGACTCCTCCCGCGCCGCCTTTGACCGACTTAAAAAGGAAGGCATTAAAACGGTTATCCTTTCGGGCGATAACAAGGCCTGCGCCGAATATATAGGAAAGCTCGCCGGAGCCGACGAGGTGTATTCAGAGGTGCTGCCGGAGCAGAAAGCGCAAACCTTGACGGAAATAAGGCAAAAATACGGACCTGTTATGATGGTGGGAGACGGCATAAACGACGCGCCGGCGCTGTCTGAGGCCGACGTTGGCTGCGCGGTGGGAAGCGGCAGCGACATAGCTATTGAGTCGGCGGACATAGTGCTGATGAAAAGCGACCTTTCAGACGTTCCGCGCGCGATACGCCTGAGCCGCCTTACCATAACTAATATAAAAGAAAATCTGTTCTGGGCGTTCTGCTACAACACGGTCTGCATACCTGTGGCGGCGGGTCTGCTGTATGTTTTCGGCGGGCCGCTGTTAAGCCCGATGATAGCGGGACTCGCGATGTCGTTAAGCTCGGTATTTGTAGTAAGCAACGCGTTAAGATTAAGGAGTAAAAAGCTATGACGGAATGTGAATGCACGAAAAAACACAAGCACCGCGGTGAAGAAGAATACCGTTCGCTTGTAAACCGATTGAACCGTATAGAGGGACAAGTGCGGGGAATAAAAAATATGCTTGAGAACGACGCCTACTGCACCGATGTTTTAGTACAGGTTTCAGCCGTTCAGGCGGCGCTTAACGCATTTTCAAAGGAATTGCTTTCAAACCACATACACACCTGTGTGGCTGAAAATATAAGAAAAGGTGACGACTCGGTTATAGATGAGCTGGTTGCCACCTTACAAAAACTTATGAAATGAGGAATGAAAAATGGAAAGAAAAATAAGTGTACCGGATATGCACTGCGAGGCGTGTGTAAGACGCATTACAAACGCGCTTAACGCGGCGGAGCTAAATTTTACCGTATCGCTTGAGTATAAGACTGTAACAGTTGACGGCTGTGAGAACTGCCTTAAAACCGCAATTTCCGAGCTTGAAGATTTGGGTTTCAGCCCCGTAGCGGAATAAATTTTCTGCAAGCTGATGCCGTCCGTTTCCGGACGGCATTTTTTATAATACAACTTTATTTTTTCAAATTGCGCGCGAGGGAAATGAGATTATCAAGCCGCTCGTTATCAAGCGTTTTTGCTATCTCGTACAGCTCGTATGCTTTTGTCGGATTTGCCGATGCGGTATCGAAAAAATCTTTAGGTTCAATGCCGAGATACTCGCAGATATAGAAAAATACAGTCATAGACGGCAGATTGACACCGTTCTCAATATTGTTTATATATCCTGCACTCTGTCCGATAGATAAACTCATATCGCGTGCGGAAATGCCCTTGTTTATCCGCAGTTCGGTCAATCTTCTGGCAAAAAGCTCTTTATCCATTTTCACCGCCGCCTTTCAGTATATAATTCTACTATATAGACAACGGTTTTCTGTCTAATTGTTTTATTAGTTTTTGTTGACATATCTATTATAATTAGATATAATTATAATAATTATTCAATACAATCAGATGTGATAATATGACTGACAAAACAGTATGCTTTACAGGGCAGACGAAATATAAATTTAAAATAAAAAAGGCTTCCGCGTTTTTTACAATCCGCTTCTCGCTTAATGTTTACCGACAGACTGAACCCCGCGGTTTATGAAACCGCGGGGCTTTTAGCTCTAAAGATATTTTGTTATAATTTTCCATTCTCCGCAGAGCCGCTCAAGCGACCATGCAGCGTTGGCAGGGCTTGTGGAGGGCAGGCAGACCGCCTTTATTCCGGTAAAAGGTTCGGCATACTTGATATAATATTTTTCCGCCGTTCTGCCGTTTACGAAAACCGCTCTGATATCACAGGCGGTAAGAATAAGGTTTATATCGTTCGGAACAACGTTTTTTATGCTCGAATCGGACGAGCCTGTTATTTCGCATTCTCCGATAACGTCCCACAAGGCAAGCCGGTTATCAAGTATAAATTTTCTTTTTTCCTCCACCGTCTGCGGGACGGGACAGCCGAGAACCGCCGCAGTTACACGCCAGAAGCGGTTCTGAGGATGACCGTAGAAAAAGCCCTGCTCGCGCGATTTCACCGACGGAAAGCTGCCTAAAATAAGCACGCGGGAATTTTCCGAATAAAGCGGAGGGATAGGGTGTACCTGCTTCATCGGCTCCTCACCGCCGATATCAGCCTGCAAAGCCCGAACGCCGCCATATCCGTAACCGCCACGGTAGCTCCGACCGGCGTTGAAATAATCACAGATATAAGTATCCCCGCCGCCGCGCAGACGACCGAAAGCGCCGCCGAGAATATAACGACCGGCTTAAAGCTCTTGAAAAGGCACATTGCCGAAAGCGCCGGAAAAACCACCAGCGCCGAAATAAGCAGCGAGCCCACCAGCTTCATCGCAAGCACTATCACCACCGCGGTTATCACCGCAGTAAGCATATTATAGGCTCCCGCTCTCACGCCTGCCGAGCGCGTGAAATCCTCATCAAAGGTAACTGCGAATATTTTATTGTAAAACAGCAGGAAAACCGCCGTAACCACCGCCGAAAGTATTATGCAGAGCGTAACGTCCGACCCTGACAGGGTAAGTATAAGCGACGAGCCGAAAAGCGTTGAGCATACGTCCCCCGAAACGTTTGCCGAGGCGGAAAAGACGTTCATTATGAGATAACCGAGTGCCATCGCTCCGACCGACAGCATTGCCATCGCCGCGTCTCCCCTTACCTTCGCCCTGCCGCCGGTTCTCAAAAGCAGCACCGCGCTTACGACGGTTATCGGAAGCACTATAATCATCTGATTGGTAATCCCCGTGACCGTCGCCACGGCTACCGCGCCGAAAGCGACGTGCGAGAGACCGTCCCCGATAAAGGAGAACCGCCGCAGCACAAGCGTTACGCCAAGCAGAGACGAGCAGAGCGCTATAAGCACACCGGCTATCATGGCGTACCGCACGAAGGGATAGCTGAAATAAAGCGATATCTTTGAAAGCAGCTCTGTCATCTTTCCGCCGCCTCCCGCGTTTTCTCACGGTATTCCCCGACCGTTCCGAAAAATATTTCCTCACCGACCGAGAGAATATGAGTGGCGTACCTGAGCGCCGCCGCTATGTCGTGGGATATCATTATTACAGTCATACCGTCCTTATTGAGCCGCTCTATCACCGAATACATCTCTTCAGCCGCGTTAGGGTCAAGCCCCGACACAGGCTCGTCAAGCAGCAGCATTTTATCCGCGGCGCAGAGGGCGCGGGCCAGCAGCACCCGCTGCTGCTGACCGCCCGAAAGCTCCCTGTAACACCTGCCGGCGATATTTTCTATTCCCAATTTTCTCATATTATCAAGCGCCGCCGCTTTCTGCACCGCCGAAAAAAACGGCCTGAACCCGGCGGCACCCGCGAAGCCGGACATAACTATCTCCTTTACCGACGCCGGAAAATCCCGCTGGTGAACGGTCTGCTGCGGCAGATAGCCTATTCCCCGCGCTTTAAGCCCGTCTCCTCTTTTTATGCTTCCGGAAATCGGGGCGTTAAGGCCTAAAAGGGTTTTTATAAGTGTTGACTTACCCGAGCCGTTCTCCCCGACAACGCAGAGGTAATCCCCTTTTTCAACCCTAAAGCTGATTCCCTCAGCGACAGTCCTGCCCTCATACCCGAGAGCTAAGTTTTCAACCTCAAGAAGTGACATTTTATTCCCTCAGTCAAGCGCTTTTTCAAGCACCTCAAGATTTTTTTCCATTACCGATATATAATCCTGCCCGTCTTCCGCCGTAAGGGACTGCATACTGTCAAGCGCCAGTATTTCCGCGTTTTTATCCCCGGTATTCTCCCTTACTGTCTCAGCGATTCCGGCGACAGGGCTTTCGGTGGTCATAATATATTTGATCCCCAGCTCGTCGATTTTGCCGCTTAAGAACATAACCGTCTCAAAGCTCGCCTCGGTTTCGGCGGAGCAGCCCGGAAACGCGGCGTAATATTTTATTCCGTAGTCCCTTGTAAGATACAGAAACGGGAAACGGTCGGCAAATACCAGTGTATTGTTTTTCGCAGTACTCACTGTTTCCTCGTATTTTTTATCAAGCGACTCAAGCCGCTTTTTATATTCCTCCGCGTTTGCGCTGTATGCCCCGGCGTTTTCCCCGTCCTTTTCCGACAGCGCCGCAGCTATTTTTTGAGTGAGAAAGGCGGCATTTTTGAGCGACAGCCATATATGCTCGTCATACTCCTCTTCTCCGTCATGGTCGTGTCCGTCGGTCTGCATACCCTCGGTATGCTCCTCTTTGGCCGCGAGGCTCCCGAGCAACTCTAGCAGATTTATCACGGTACGGCCGGGATTTTCGTTTTGCGCGACAGCCTCAGTGACCCACGAGTCCGAAGCCCCGCCGCCGTATATAAGCAGGTCGCAGCCTGCGATTTTTATCACGTCCTCAGCCGACGGCTGATAGCTGTGCATATCCGTGCCGCCCGAAACTATAAGGTCGACCTCCGCGGAAGAACCGGCGATATTCACCGTCCAGTCGTAAAACGGATAAACCGTGCAGACAACCTTTATTTTACCGCTGCCGCCGTCAGCCGCCTTTCCGCAGCCCGCGGAAAGCGCCAGCAGGACAGCAGCCGTCACCGAAAAAACACATTTGATAATTTTGCTCATATTTTTGCTCCGAACTAAATTTGCAACTCATTCGCAAATTAGTATACACTTTTTGACTTCCTTTGTCAACGGCCCGCCCGAAAATTTCTTTTACTGTTGATAAAAAAGCTGTTTTGTTATATAATCATATAAAATAAACCGCATACTTACAGTATGAACAAAAAATCCAGAGGTAAAGAAAATTGAAAAATCTGATTGTAAATATCTACAAGACCCTTTTCTTTTTCGATTTGTCAATAGTTATTGCGTACTATATTCCCGATATCAGCACCGAGAACGCCGCCCTGCTCGATTTATGGCAGAACGGAATTTTCCTTGCCGTAATGATAATTTTTACCGCGGTATTCCTGAAATTCGCCGAGCACGGGACGCTTAAGGTATTCAATACCAAAAATAAGCTGCGTCACTATTCGATAGGACTGCTGACCGCGGTTATCCCCCTCGGCATAACCGTCGCGGCGCTGTGGCTCCTTAAAATGCTGACTTTTTCCGGCACGGGAGAGGCTGAGCATATAATTTTGAGGCTGCTTTCGCTTTTATTCAATGTAATAGCCACCGAGCTGCTGCTGCGCGGATATCTTTTCAGGCTGTACAGGAAATATTACAGCATACCCGTCACTACCGCAGTGATAACCGCCCTCTTTATTTCGCTTAATCTTTATATGCTGTCTGACGGCGTCATATATACCGTAAATATGCTGATAATGAATATTTCTCTCTGCCTTATCGCGGAATATACACGCTCTGTTCTGGCGCCTGTCACAGCGCATTTTATTTACAACGCAGTAAGCTCGCTCGTATTCGGCAGCTTTGAAGCGTCCGAAACCTTCCTGCCGCTTCTTGACACCGTCTTTTCGGGTAACAGCCATATTTCAGGAGGCGATATGAAACTCGAGGGCAGCGTAATAATGCTTGCCGCGAATCTCGCCGTATGTATTTTTTTCACAGTGCATCTTTACAGGCGTAGCGGTCACAGAATAAAAAACAGTCAGGCGCGCCGCACGGCATACTGATCTCAAATACTGATTTAAAACGTAAAAAACCGGCTGTCTTTTAAGGCAGCCGGTCGTATTTTTACAGTTATTACAGTTATTTATTACTCAAGTATATATATTTCCACGTTTCTGACGCCGAAATTAACGCACGCACTTCTGGTGGACATGAAAAGATCCACGCCGGTGGGGTGATTCTTGACAAATCCGCCCGTATCGGCCGCGACTGCGTATCCGTAAATAACGCTTCCGTCAGCCGTTTTGATATACATTTTAGTTCCGTAAGGAATTACCTTCGGGTTTACCGCTATATATCCCGGCTGCGGGGCCACGCCCGTGGAGCAGTTGTTTCCGGTGTATGTGTACGCGGTTGCCCTCGCAGTCATTTTTGATTTGTACTTCACCGGAACGCCGTTCTTGTCAAGCTGTATCGGAGAAGACGGTGTAAGGGTGGAAATACATTTAACCGAGGAGCTGGTGGTGACGGCTGCCGCCGCCTGCTGAACCTTTTTGGTTCCTATGGTCTTAATTGTGTTTACCGCTTCCTCAAGTATAACCTCACCGGTAACGGTCTTTTCGGAAGAAACACCGTTGACGAGCATTTCGGTATAGTTGACTTGCTTTAACCCGTCGGTTCCCTCCTTGGTGGTGGTCGTTCCGGCAGTCTTTACCGAGGAATATACCGTCTCGGTGGAATGCGGTATCGCAACGGTATAGCTTCCGTTCACATACTCAATGTCCGTGTAATCGATATATACGGTTTCCTCAATTACCGTATCAGCGGACGGCTGGATATAATCGTATTCATCAGGCTCGTATCCGGCAAGCCTGAGCGCGTCCTCCACAGTTCCGCCAGTAAACTCGATTTCCGATGTAATGTCGCCGCAGGTGACAAATACCGGAAACGAATAGGCGATGACAACCGTGGTAAGACGGTCTTTAACCGATGTCTCGGTTATCTTGTAACGGTCAGATTTAAGATTAAGACCCGAAAGAACGCTCGCAGGCGTACCGTTTAGGTAACGTACCGTATAGCTGCGTTCACCGTCAAAGATTTTCATAGTGCTTATTGAGAGATCGAGTAAAGTAATAACTGCGATAGTGACGGCGGTAAGTACCGCTATACACTTAATACGCATCTGTCTGCTGAAGAGCTTTACCGACAGATTATACTTTATTTTTTCTAACATCAAATGACTCCTTTGAAACTTATCTTTGCAAGTCGTGTGTTATTATAAATTATCGAAACCGCTGTGTCAAAGTCTTGAAATTTAACATTTTTAGTGAAAAAACACAAAAGTTACACGTTTTTAAAAATTGTTACAAAGATGTAACCTTTTTAAACGGCATTATTTTTCCATTTTTTAACAATTAAGTTGTGCAAACCAACGAAATAAAGCAAAGTGGCGTGCAGTAATGCTTGTACCATACTATTTTACACCAAAAGTGGGGGATTTATGCAGAAAATTAAAAAAAAGACACAATATGCTGAAAAAATTTTTTTGGCGCCGGTTAAAAAAAACTTTACAATTATACATCTGTATGATATATTTAATAAAGCAAAAATCCTTTAAGACGGTACAGTGATACCGGCAAGGCACGCAGCTTAAGAATAATTGGTATATATTATATATATGTATACGGTTGATTTTATTGTGCGAAAAGCGTTCCTGCCGGAAACAGGAACGCTTCTTTTTATATCCGGAGGGTTTATGGAAAAATTCAAGGCAGTACTGATGGACGAGGCCGCGGTTACCCGCGCGCTCAAGCGCATTTCTCACGAAATTCTCGAACGCAACAACGGCTGCAAAGGGCTTTGCCTCATAGGAATAAAACGGCGGGGTGTCCCGCTGGCGGAGATAATAGCCGACAACATATATAATATAGAGGGCGCGCGCGTACCTACCGGTGAAATTGACATCACCTACTACCGGGACGACCGCACCGCCATATCGGACGATCCGGTAATCCACTTAGGGGTACTGCCTTTCTCGGTTGTCGGTAAAAAGGTAATTCTGGTGGACGATGTGCTATATACCGGCAGGACAGTAAGGGCAGCGCTTGACGCGCTGCTGCGCTACGGCAGACCCGCCGCGGTACAGCTTGCCGTACTGGTGGACAGGGGTCACAGGGAGCTGCCCGTAAGAGGCGATTACGTAGGCAAGAACGTTCCGACATCGAAATCCGAGTTTATCGCGGTCAGGATACCGCCGTTTGACCCGGAGACAGAGGTGCGCCTTTACGAGGTATAAATAAGGTATAAACGGCCTTAAGTGCCGCCTATATATAATAATGTGCCGGCGCGGCAGGGCTTTCAGCCACTCGGCGCAGAAAATACGGAGGAAGTAAAAATGCAAATGATTTTCAATGTCAAGGACAGGCCGAAATTCGGTCAGCTCGTTGTCTTTGCTATCCAGCAGCTGCTCGCGATAATGGCGGCGACACTTGTCGTTCCGGTAATCGTGAGCGGCAACGCCGGTCTTGAGGGCAAGGATACAATGAGCACAGCAGCCGCGCTTTTAGGCGCAGGCGTAGGAACACTCGTATACGTTCTTTTCACTCAGAGAAAATGTCCGGTATTCTTGGGCTCATCTTTTGCCTTCATCGGCTCGATGTCGGCGGCTTTTGCGGGCGCGGCGAGCGTTGCGGTAGGCTATCTCGGACTTATAATAGGCGCCTTCTTCGCCGGACTTGTCTATGTGGTTATAGCCATCATAGTAAAGCTGGTAGGAGTAGGCTGGATAAACAGGCTTATGCCGGCTGTCGTAATAGGACCGACAGTAGCCATAATCGGTCTTTCTCTTGCTTCAAGCGCGATCGGTGACCTTCAGAAGTCAAACACCGGAGTCGGTTCTCCGCTTATCGCCGTCCTCTGCGGAATTATCGCCCTTATAGTAACGATGATCTGCTCAACCTACGGCAAAAAAACAGCCAAGCTCATACCCTTTATTATAGGTATACTTGTCGGCTACGCGGTTGCCGGAATCTTTACCGGAATTGGCTATGCGGCCGATGTGGACGCCCTTAAAATCTCTGATTTCTCAGCTCTTACCGCTCTCGTTTCGGACGGTGTTAACTTCAACACTTTCTTTACCCTGCCTGATTTCACCTTTGTCACCGCTTTAGGCGGCTTCGGCGAGCTGAGCGGCTCATATCTTGGCACAATAGCGGTAGCTTATGTTCCGGTTGCGTTTGTCGTATTTGCCGAGCATATAGCCGACCATAAAAATATATCCTCTATAATTGAGGAAGACCTGCTTAAGGACCCCGGACTTTCCCGCACCCTTCTCGGCGACGGCGTCGGCTCGATGGTCGGAGCGGTATTCGGCGGTTGCCCGAACACCACCTACGGCGAGTCGGTAGCCTGTGTCGCAATAACCAGAAACGCTTCGGTCGCCACAATCATTGCCGCGGCTGTCGGAGCGATCCTCATTTCCTTCCTTTCACCCTTTGTGGCGTTTGTAAACTCCATTCCCTCCTGTGTAATGGGCGGCGTTTGCATGGCGCTTTACGGATTTATAGCGGTAAGCGGTCTTAAAATGGTACAGAAGATTGATCTCAATGAAAACAGCAATCTTTTCGTTGTATCGGCCATACTCGTTGCCGGAATAGGCGGTCTATCGCTCACATTCGGAAAAATAACCATAACCGCCGTCGCTTCCTCGCTTATACTCGGAATAATAGTAAACCTTATTCTCTCAAAGAAAAAGCCCTCAGAGAACAGCGAAGCCGAATAACAGTATTAAACTCAAAGCCTTCGTTAAACCGAGGGCTTTGAGTTTATTTGAAAAATTTAAATTCACGGCTTAACCTGCGGTTTTATAATGTTATCCGGAATTTTCGCAGCGGTAAATCGCCGGCAGCCGTTTACAATCCATTTGAGAATTTTAGAATAAAAATTCGATTTTTTTCTTGACTTTATTCTTTTATTGTGGTATATTAGTTAGGCGCTGAAAAAATGCTGGTGTAGCTCAGTTGGTAGAGCAGCTGATTTGTAATCAGCAGGTCGGGGGTTCAAGTCCGTCCACCAGCTCCATCGCTGTAACGCCGGACAAAGCCGACGGCGCAGCCGCAATAATTCAATATGGGAGAGTTCCCGAGTGGCCAAAGGGGACAGACTGTAAATCTGCTGCTTTCAGCTTCGATGGTTCGAATCCATCCTCTCCCACCAAGTATTACGGTCTAAAAAGATGCCGTACCGAAAAGCCTTGAGAAATCAAGGGCACTGAAAAAGGTGTGTTTTTCATAAACGAAAGACATACCTTTTTTCTTGCATGAGCAA
>CALWDJ010000040.1 GCA_944376655.1 uncultured Clostridia bacterium | reverse complement strand
CTATATGTTTCGTTTTTGCCATTCTTTATCAAAAATCCTTGATAATAATTATTTGTCCCTATTGTGCCTCAACCATAGCATAAAAGCGGCTAAGTCGCAATACTTCTTACCTTTTACATATTACTTATTACTTCCCAAAAATCCCGTTTGCATTTTTTAGTGAAGAGTGAAGAAGTAAAAATCCCGCCCACTTGCGTGAACGGGATTTTTGGGTGTTTTGAACTTAATGACACGAATTTTATGTTCCTGAAAACCATTGTTTATTAGAATCAGTTTTTTAAGTAAGCCAAGGGGACGGGTTATTTCTTTTTTATTGATATTATGTAGCACCAATCAGAGAACCTTCCCCTGTATCCTTAATCTCCCTTAAATATTTTTAATAAACTCTCTTGCAAAAACACAGCTCCATGAAAAATCAGGACTATATATCCCCTCTCCTGTTTTTGAGTTATAGTTTTCGTGAATTGTATCGCCGTCATTATAAATCCATTCCAAAACTGTGCTTTTTATGATCTCGGCTGTTTCGGTAAATCCATAATTTTTAAGCCCCTTAGCTGCAAAATACGCTACGTTAAGCCAGCAAGGACCGCGCCAATAATCGGTTGAATAGCTGGGATCGTCATAGGCAACCGATGGCATACCCGGAAGAAAATGCTTTTGCGCAACTGTATTCATATACTCAGCGCGTTCTTTAGAAGCTGTTTCTATAAACAGCGGCATAAACGAGGCGGGAGTTAAAACATCTGAAAAAGACTGTTCTACAAAATCGTAATCGGTATAAGCCTTTAACTGCTCGTTCCAGAGGTATTTTTCAATATTTCGGGCGAGTTCTTTTTCTTTTGTCCGCCATTCATTATCGTCAAAGCCAAGCTCTTTAGCCATTCTTGCAAGCGAGCGATAGGTCATAACCATAAAGCAGTTCAAATCAATGGACCATAAATTCTGCGGTTCGCCGTCCCATCTCGGGGAGTTATCCCAACCCGATTCATAGCACACCGATGCATAGTATTTCTTATCATCGCAACCGTCCGATCTATTCGCATCATAATGTAATAATCCGTTATGAAGCCTTTTCCCTGTCCAAAACTTCTCGTTCAGTACAAGCTTCGGATAAACCTTTTTTAGGAATTCTATATCATTACAGCTTTCATAAACCTTAACAGCGGCATACGCCATTACAGGAGGCTTTGAAAATGTGTCCACGATTTCGCCGTTTTCCCAGATGACATCAGGAAGTAATCCGTCTTTCTTTTGAAACTGCAAAAATCCTAAAATCTGCTCTTTTGCAATTTCGATATCAATATCAATCATTCCTATTGCGTGAAAGGCGCTGTCCCAGTTCCAAACTCCCAAAAAATGACCTTGCGAGGGGCTTATCATTCGGTAAGAACCCCATTTGTAGCGATTCGGCGGATAGCGGTTTGATATTAAAATTCTTTCGGCTTTATTAAAAATTATAGTTTCTTTATCAGTCATATGTTATTACTCCTCACAAAATCAGGGGACGGTTCTCCATCCTATTTAGATTATACCATATTTTGCACAAAGTGCAACTACGTTGGGCTTAAAGTCCACATCGTTTACACCGCCAGGTGTAACATCGTTTGTGCGAAGCTGGGCACTGTTTGCGTAAAGCGCAACCTTGTTTTGTGTCAGCTATAGCGGAACAATCTTTTCGCCCTGCGAAAAATGATGTTGGGTCCTGCGGACACAGACACTCTCAGAAACACTCCCCAAAAGGGAGTGTCAGCCCGTCGAACTTCACGGCTTATTTTTGTACCATATCGGCGGTGGGGGCGCAAGGTGGAAGTGGTATTCGTGCTATCGCACAGAGTGATATTATTGCCTATCGGCAATAGTGATATTTTTGGCGTTGCAAAAGTGATATTATATTCGCCACCAAAACTCGCGAAGCGAATATAACGTGGACGAAGTCCAAATATCACTGCGATGCAATATCACTCGCCGAAAGGCGAATATAACTAAAAGACTCCCTGTTCGAAAGAACACAGAGTTTTTCTGTCATTCGTGTCCGAAAAAGAACTGGGTAAAATCGGCTGTTTTAAGCGAAAAAACACCTTCTTTTTCTTTGCATACTTATTTTACCACAAATCTCTGAAAAATCAATATAAAAATATCATTTAAATAGTTTTTCAAAAGATACATCCAATACTGAAGCTATATAAAATAAAGACTTTATTGAAGGATCTATTTTTCCTCTTAAAAGGCGGCTAATATACCCTTCGTTTTTTTCAATACTAATGCTAAGGCTTCTGCAGGTATATCCCTTTTCTTTCATAATAGTTTTCAAATTTTCATTTTCATTTTTCAATAATAAATTCAAAATTCAAAAGAAGAATTTAATCCTGAAATGCCGACGCCTTTAACCGATGATGCCTTTAAAGAAATATATTTTTTGGAAAACGGGCAAAAAATATTGGATTTTTGAAGGCTGGACAAAAGGATTTTTACCGGTACATTACGGCGGAAACGAACCTGTACTGTGTTATAAATATACAATCCGTAAAGAAGACAATAATAATTTTTTATTTGTAGAGTCTTCCGATAAACAACAGAGATATGTTCTTAAAAAAACTTCTGATAAACATTTTCATATCAACGAGATTGGACAGAGAGATAATATAAACTTACCTTTTATTGCAGATGACAGAGTTTTGGGACGCTGGAAATCTATATGTTTCGTCAACAATGCAGATGACTTTGACCCGAATAATTCAGACAATGAATTATGGCTGAAAGAAATAAATTTTTATCCTAACGGCAGAGTTGTCAGAATATACAGTGATGAAACTTGGGAAGATAAATGGACAAAGGGTTTTGTGCTTGATTGCAAAAAATCAACAGCCTCTCAATACACTTTCAAATCAATTGATAATATTGAATATCTTTTTGTCGAGTGGAAAATGGGCAATTATGTTTATGGCGGAGCAAAACCCGGCTATTATGTTTTTACAAGATGAGAAATTTTGGAATAAAACAAGATAACAAACAAAGAGCTGTCAGATTTTTTGAAATTCTGACAGCTCTTTGTTTGTTGGGTGTTCAAATAATATTGCCGGTTTGTTGCCATAAAGGACAGCAAACCGGCTGCATAACTGCGTTTTTTAAGTGTGAAAAATCATTCCCACTCAATCGTTCCGATCGGCTTCGGGGTGAGGTCGAGGAGGACGCGGTTAATGCCGGGAACCTCTTTTGTGATACGGTCGGTTATACGGTGAAGAAGCGGATAGGGGATTTCCTCTATTGTGGCGGTCATGGCGTCGGTGGTGTTTACCGCGCGGATAATTGCCGGCCAGCCCTCATAGCGCTTGCCGTCCTTTACTCCGGTGCTTTTCATATCAGGAACAGCGATGAAATACTGCCAAACCTTTCCGGCAAGTCCGTTTTTATCAAATTCCTCGCGGAGTATCGCGTCTGCCTCACGCAGAGCGGCAAGACGGTCCCTCGTTATCGCGCCGAGGCAGCGCACACCGAGTCCCGGTCCCGGGAACGGCTGACGGTACACCATACTGTGCGGAAGTCCGAGAGCCTCGCCTACCACGCGCACCTCGTCCTTGAACAGGAGCTTTATAGGCTCTACCAGCTCGAAATCCATATCCTCCGGCAGTCCGCCGACATTGTGGTGCGCCTTTACGCCGTCCGACTCAAGAATATCCGGATAGATAGTTCCCTGAGCGAGGAAGGAAATTCCCTCGAGCTTTGAGGCTTCCTCTGCGAATACCTTTATAAACTCGCCGCCTATTATCTTGCGTTTTTTCTCAGGCTCGCTTACTCCGGCAAGCAAATCAAGGAAACGGTCGGTCGCGTCTATATAGATAAGATTGGCTTCAAGATTTTTGCCGAAAACGTCGATCGCCTGTTCGCTTTCGCCCTTGCGCATAAGTCCGTGGTTGACGTGTACGCAGACAAGCTGTTTTCCTATCGCCTTGATAAGAAGCGCGGCGACCACCGACGAGTCAACGCCGCCCGAAAGGGCTAAAAGCACCTTTTTGTCCTTAACGGTTTCACGGATTTCCTTTACCTGTTCGTTTATAAAGGCTTCGGCAAGCTCCGGGGTGGTAATTCGCTGCATATTTTCGGGTCTTTTATCGGTCTGCATTTTTGTTCCTCCTGTTTTTAGGTTATCTGTCCGCTGCCCGAACCGAGAGCGGGAAAAATCTTTACGGGTTCGGGCGGCGGAAATTTGCATACACATATTTGTTTTATCGGGCGGCCGCGTTTTTGAGCGGCAGCGCCGCATACTGACAAAAATATTATAATGAAAAAGCGGATAAATTTCAATAAATTTATTAAAATACGGTCTTGATGTACGGTTTCTTATTTAAACGGATTTATACGGATAAAGTTATCCGCTGAAAGCAATAAGTGTTTTATGAATATTATCATTTATTTAAAATATTCCGTGATTATACTTTATTTGCGCATACAAAATAAAACCTAAACCTACAACTATTGCCGGTATTTCAATAAACGCAGTTACCGTCTCACACCAAAATGTCGCAAAATAAGACACGATTAAAGAGACACCTATAATAAGCATTCCGGTGCCAACCGCCTTTCCGTATTTTGGTACATCTCCTTCCGTGATTTTTCTCCGGTTATATGAATGTACTGTGCTGATATTCCCTTTTATATTTACTATACCGATAACCGAAATAAATAATCCTAAAATCAATAACATCATATAATCCATAAAGTCCTCCTAAAAGAAGAATAAATCTTCAAACTTTTTATCCAATGCAATACAAAGGATCAGAGCTAATTTTGCCGTGGGATTGAACTGCCCCGTTTCAATGGAGCTTATTGTATTTCTTGAAACACCGACCATTTCGGCTAATTGTGCTTGAGAAAGATTAGCTTCTGACCGAGCTTCTTTTAAATTATTTTTTAGTTTTAACTCTTCGTTCATACCGTCACCCCTATAAGGCGGCGAACAAATCCGAGCAGCGCTAAAACTGTAAGGCACATAAACAATATCGCCACTGCCAAATCGCTTTTGCGCTTCATTCCGATAAAACGAACGAACCATTGTGTCGCGACAATACTGAAATATATGATCCAAGGACTGTAAAGCATAATATGCGCGAGCATAGAAGAAAGCAAGGAAATCAAACAGCACGCTAACGCCCCGACTCTGCCTGCGTGGCTTCCCGCCCGGAGCATAACCTCAATTTCGGCTAAATCCTTATTTTTATTCTCTTTTCTGCTTGCTTTTAAGATTTCATCCTTGTTCATAATCGAACCCCCAAAAACAGAATTGACAAGTTTTCTTGTCATCATTATACTATTGACAAGTAAACTTGTCAATACGTAAATCAGAACAGAAAAGGACTCCAACTGATTATAGCTGGAGTCCTTTTCGTTTTTATAGCTTTGCTTCAAAGCCACTTATTTTATTTCGTCTGTTGCAAAATTTTTTTATAAGAAGGTGCTGCGAAAAAAATTTGAAATTCAGGTGATCGCTGGAAACCCGCATAAATATTGTTTTTTAACTCTCAATTTACTCCCATTCTATTGTGGCGGGGGGTTTTGAGGTGATGTCATAGACTATGCGGTTGACGCCCTTTACCTCATTTACTATGCGGCGCGACGCGTTGTCAAGCACCTCATAGGGCAGGCGCGACCAGTCCGCCGTCATAAAATCGCCGGTATCGACCGCGCGGAGAGCAACAGTGTAATCATATGTCCTGAAGTCACCCATAACGCCTACCGAGCGCATATCTGTAAGTACCGCAAAATACTGACCTATGCTGCGGTCAAGTCCGGCGTTGGCGACTTCCTCGCGGAAAATCGTGTCCGCGTCCTGCAGAATAGCAATCTTTTCCCTTGTAATCTCGCCTATTATACGCACTCCGAGTCCGGGGCCGGGGAAGGGCTGACGGTAAACCATATTTTCCGGCATACCAAGCTCCAGTCCCACCTTGCGCACCTCGTCCTTGAAAAGGTCGCGCAGCGGCTCGATAATCTCGTCAAACTCAACATGATCGGGCAGACCGCCGACGTTGTGGTGGCTCTTTATAAGCGCGGCGTCGCCCACGCCCGATTCAATACAGTCGGGATAAATGGTGCCCTGCACAAGAAAATCAACCTTACCTATCTTTTTGGCCTCCGCCTCGAAAACGCGGATAAACTCCCTGCCTATTATCTTGCGCTTCTGCTCCGGCTCGGAAATACCCCTTAACTGGCCTAAAAACTGCTCTGACGCGTCAACCGAAACAAGGTTTATATTGTAAGTCCCGCGGAAAAGGTCGTTGACCTGCTTCGCCTCGTCTTTCCTTAAAAGACCGTGATCGACAAAAATGCAGGTAAGGTTGTCCCCCACGGCTTTATGCAGCAGCAGCGCGGCAACTGATGAGTCAACTCCGCCTGAAAGGGCGCAGAGCACCTTTTTATCGCCGATTTTCGCTCTGAGCTGCTCTACCGTGCGGGTGGTAAAGGACGACATGGTCCATTCGCCCCTGCAGCCGCAGATATTGTATACAAAATTCCTTATCATTTTAGAGCCGAACTGCGTGTGCAGAACCTCGGGGTGGAACTGCACCGCGTACAGCTTTTTGGCGGAGTCCTCCATAGCCGCCACGGGGCATACGTCGGTTTTGCCCACTATTTTAAAGCCGACGGGAACCTGCTTTATATAGTCGGTATGGCTCATCCAGCAGACGCTTTTAGCCGGTATTCCGTCAAAAAGCCTGCTTGCCGTGTCCACCTTGACCTCGACCTTGCCGTATTCGCTGGCGCCGGCCTCAACCGTGCCGCCGTTCATATGCGCCGTAAGCTGGGCGCCGTAGCAGATGCCCATTATCGGAATACCGAGCTCAAAAAGCTCCTTTTCACAGAGCGCGGCGTTTTCGTCGTAGACGCTGTTGGGGCCGCCGGTAAGTATTATTCCGCTGTATCCTGCCGCCTTTATTTCCTTGACCGGAACGGTGTAAGGCCTTATTTCGGAATAAACGTTGTTTTCTCTCACCCTTCTGGCGATAAGCTGATTATACTGACCGCCGAAATCGAGAACCAGAATTTTCTCCATATTTCCCTCCGCTGATAATCGTAACATACGTAGACTATTATATAATAAACCGCCTCTTTTGTCTATCCGAAAAAAGGCGGTTTTTTATTTTTTCTATTCGACTGTGACCGATTTCGCGAGATTTCTCGGCTTATCTATGTCGCAGCCCTTGTAAAGCGCTACGTAATAAGCGTAAATCTGGAAGGGGACGACCTCGAGCGAGGCGAGCAGCAGCGGGTCTGTCCTCGGAATATAAATGACCTGGGACGCTTCCGAGGCCACCTCGGTATGGCCCTCGACCGCGCAGGCTATAACGTTGGCGCCCCGCGCCTTTACCTCCTTTATATTGCTCAGCAGCTTCTCGAACAGCTGCTCGTAGCAGGCGAGCGCCACGACGGTCCTGCCCTCCTCGATAAGCGATATCGTGCCGTGCTTGAGCTCGCCGGCGGCGTAGGCTTCCGAATGAATGTAGGAAATTTCCTTTAGCTTGAGCGACGCCTCAAGCGACACGGCGTAGTCGATATTCCTGCCTATAAAGAAAAGTGACTTCGGGTCGCCGCACTGCTTTGCCATTTCCTTTATTTGAGGCTCGTTGAGTATAACCCGCTCTATCAGCTCGGGAAGCCTTACAAGCTCGTCAAACAGCCGCTCAATACGCTCGCTGCCGGCGCTGTGAAGCTGCCTTGCCGCCCATATAGCCAGCATATAAAAAACCGAAAGCTGGGTCGAATAGCCTTTGGTGGTGGCGACGGCTATCTCAGGCCCCGCCCAGGTGTATATAACGTCGTCCGCCGCTTTGGCAATAGAGCTGCCGACCACGTTGACTATCGCGAGGGTGTGTGAGCCAAGACGCTTTGCCTCTTTGAGCGCCGCAAGTGTGTCGGCGGTTTCGCCCGACTGACTTATTATCACGGTAAGCGTTTTATTGTTTATTATCGGGTTGCGGTAACGGAACTCACTGGCGTAATCAACGTTTGTAGGTATGCGTAAAAGCTCCTCAAGCACGTATTTTCCCACCATTCCCGCGTGGTACGCCGAGCCGCAGGCGACTATTTCTATACGGTCGGTGTTTCTGAGCATTTCCGCGTCGAGCTTAAGCCCCTCGAAAACTATCTCCCTGCCTTTTATCCTGCTGTCCACCGTCTGGGCGACGGCGGCGGGCTGCTCCATTATCTCTTTCATCATAAAATGGTCGTAGCCGCTTTTCTCGGCGGCGGCGATATCCCAGTTTATGACCGATTTTTCCCTTTTGACCTCGCTTTTGTCTGCCGCGTAAAGCTTTACGCTGTCAGGGGTTATGACCGCCGTTTCGCCGTCCTCTATATAGAGGATATCCTTTGTGTGAGAAACTATCGCGGTAACGTCGGACGCGATGAAATTGGCGTTTTCCGACAGACCGATTATAAGCGGACTGAATTTTTTTGACGCGATAAGCGTGCCCGGGCAGTCGGTGCAGAGTATTCCGAGAGCGTATGAGCCCTCAAGCCGTGAGACCGCTTTCTGAACCGCGCTCAAGAAGTCGCCTTCATAATATTTCTCGATAAGCTGTGGAATTACCTCGGTGTCGGTCTCGCTTTTAAAGTTTACACCGTCCGCCTTGAGTTCATCTTTAAGCTGAATGTAATTTTCGATTATTCCGTTATGCACAACCGCGAATTTTCCTGATGACGAGGTATGCGGGTGCGCGTTTTCATATGACGGGGCGCCGTGGGTCGCCCATCTGGTATGACCGATACCGTCCGTACCGGGAAGTTTACTGCCCCCGTCGGTTTTATCCATAAGGTTTTTAATTCTTTCGGTGGTTTTTTCGATACCGAAAGACCCGCCGTTAAGCACGGCTACTCCGGCAGAATCGTAGCCTCTGTACTCAAGTCTTTCAAGACCGTCGAGCAAAAAGCCCGCCGCCTGTGTTTTACCGGTAAATCCAACTATTCCGCACATAAAAAATACACCTTTCCGCGGTATGCCGAAAGGTGTAAAATCCGTTTTGAGCGCATTTAATACACGCCAAAAAAGGCGGACATAAAAATCCGTCTTATTTCACCGGTTACCGTTCGGTACATACCGTTATCAAATATTTTATGACATAGCAAGACGCCTCTGTTCCGGAATTGCTCCCGGTTTTTAAACGCTTGTTCACGACATGCCTGCCGCGGGACATCCGCCGAATCTTTCGATGCTCCCCGTCCTCGTCAACCGCTATGCCATATGTACGGTCCCGGCGCTTCTGTTTACATTGAAAAACGGATTTCCTTTCTTTATTATTTTATGGCATATATATCCGTATTATATATTATTATAAGCAAAAATGCCCGATATGTCAAACATTTTTGCTTTTTTTGATGAAATAGGGGTCAGATACTTGACAAATACTTAAGTTTGTGTTAAAGTCTAAACGATAAGATAGAGGCGCGGTTCGCTATCAGTAGCTTTTGAATGTCAAATCCGGCAGGATAATGTCATAAGCGAAAGGAGCTGCCGCCGAAGAGGGCCTGCCGGCAGGCGGCCGCTCTGGTAAAACGGAACAATATCCGGTTTACTGTCGCATTTGCGGAGAGCTATCGGAAAGCGGAATAAGGCGCGTCGTTTTAAGGTTACGCGTTTTCTGATTTTTGATAGCCGGGCAATCGGCTATTTTTTATTGCAATTTTTAAGAAAAGGAATGTGTTAAAATGAAAACTCCGATTTTTGAGGGTATAGCAACCGCGCTTATTACTCCTGTTACCGAAAGCGGTATTGATTACGAGGCTTTCGGAAAACTTATCGACTGGCAGATAGACGAGGGCGTTAACGCGCTTGTTATCTGCGGCACCACCGGCGAGTCCTCCACTCTTACCGACGGGGAGCACAGGGAAGCGATAGCCTACGCGGTTGAAAGAGCCGCTCACCGCGTGCCGATAATCGCCGGCACCGGCTCGAACGACACCGCCTACGCACTTTCGCTCACCGATTTTTCCTGCAAGGCAGGGGCTGACGGCGTGCTGGTGGTAACGCCTTACTACAACAAGGCGACCCAGAACGGTCTTGTTCAGATGTTTACGAAAATTGCCGACGTATCGTCAGTTCCGGTCATTCTTTACAACGTGCCGTCAAGAACCGGCGTAAACATCGCCCCCGCCACGGTAAAGGAGCTTTCAAAGCACCCGAATATTTCGGGAATCAAGGAAGCGAGCGGTAATATTTCCGCCGTGGCTGAGATAGCGGCGCTGTGCGGAGACGATATAAATATTTACTCCGGAAACGACGACCAGATAGTGCCTATAATGTCGCTCGGCGGCAAGGGCTGTATCTCGGTGCTGTCGAATGTTTTGCCGAAAAAGGCGTCAGAAATGTGCGCCAAAATGCTGAAAGGCGACTACAAGGGCGCCGCTGAAATGCAGCTTGAGTATCTGCCCCTTATAAACGCCCTGTTCAGTGAGGTGAACCCCATTCCCGTAAAGGCGGCTATGGCGGCTATGGGCTGGTGTGAGGATTATCTGCGCCTGCCGCTCACACCAATGGAGCCCGCTCACCGCGAGGTGCTGTTTGCCGAGATGCGCAAAGCGGGAATAAATATATAAGGTGAGCCGCATGAAAAGAATAGAGTTTACAAAAATGCACGGCATAGGCAACGACTATATATATATCGACTGCTTTAAGCAGGATATAGACGACCCCTCATACCTTGCCAGAATAATGTCTCCCCGCAGAACCAGCGTGGGAAGCGACGGAGTGATACTCATCTGCCCGTCCGACGTCGCCGACGTTAAAATGCGTATGTTCAACCTTGACGGCAGCGAGGGCAAGATGTGCGGCAACGGCATACGCTGTGTGGGAAAATACATTTACGATACCGGTATAGCCCATAAGGACACGCTGACGGTCGAGACCCTAAGCGGCATAAAGACCCTTGAAGTGACCGCAGAAAACGGAAAGGCTGTAAGCCTCACGGTCGATATGGGTGAGCCGATACTCACACCAAAAGACATTCCGGTGATTTTTGACGGAGACAGAATGATAAATGAACCGGTAGATGTAAAAGGAAAGGTTTACAGTATGACCGCCGTTTCAATGGGCAACCCCCACGCCGTTGTTTTCTGCGATGACGTTCAAAAGCTCGACCTTGAGAAAATCGGGCCGGATTTTGAGTATAATCCGATTTTCCCCGAGCAGGTAAACACCGAGTTTATAAGGGTTATAGACCGGAAGACCCTTGAAATGCGGGTCTGGGAGCGGGGCAGCGGCGAAACCTTTGCCTGCGGCACGGGAGCCTGCGCGGCGGCGGTAGCTGCAATACTTAACGGCTTCTGTGATAAGGGCAGCGAGATTACCGTTCACCTTAAATGCGGTGATTTAATGATAACCTATGCCGGCGATTCTCACGTATATATGAGGGGCGCGGCGGAAAAAGTTTATGACGGAGTGTATGAATATGAGCCTTAATATCAAAATAAACGAAAATTACTTCAATGTTAAAAAGAACTATCTTTTTTCGGAAATAGCCAAGCGTGTAAACGCCTACAAGACGGCAAATCCGGACGCCGATATTATCCGCCTCGGAATAGGTGATGTGACCCTGCCGCTTTCGCCTGTCGTTGTGGAGGCGATGAAAAAGGCGGCTGACGAGATGGGCGACGCCGCCACCTTCAGGGGCTACGCTCCCGAATACGGCTACGATTTCCTGCGTGAGAAAATAGCCGAATACTATAAGAAATTTCCGGTGAATTTAAGCGCTGAGGAAATATTCGTGTCGGACGGCGCTAAAAGCGACGTCGGCAATATCGTGGACATTCTGGGCGATAATGAGATACTTATCCCCGATCCCGTTTATCCGGTATACCTTGACAGCAATATAATGAGCGGCCATAAGGTGAAATTTATAGCCGGAAACCGTGAGAACGGCTTTCTGCCTATGCCCGACGGCATAGAGCGCAGGCCGTATGTTATATACCTCTGCTCGCCAAATAACCCGACCGGCGCGGTTTACGGACGCGACGCGCTTAAAAAGTGGATAGATTTCGCGAATGAGACCGGCTCTCTTATAATTTTCGATTCGGCTTACGAGGCGTTTATAAGCGGCGATTATCCGCACTCCGTATACGAGATAGAGGGCTCAAAAACCTGCGCGGTAGAGATATGCAGCTTTTCAAAGACCGCCGGCTTTACCGGCACACGCTGCGCGTGGTCGGTATTTCCCGATGAGCTTACAGTGGGCGAAAACAAGCTGTCCTTCCTCTGGTCGAGAAGACAGGCGACAAAGTTCAACGGCGTTCCCTATGTGGTTCAGCGTGCCGCCGAGGCAGCCCTTTCGGACGAAGGTCAGAAGCAGTGCCGCGAATCGATAGCGTATTATATGGAAAACGCCCGTATTATAGCCGCTGTTTTAAAGGAAAAGGGAATTTATTTCACCGGCGGCGAAAACTCGCCCTATCTGTGGCTTGAGTGCCCGGACGGCATGACTTCTTGGGAATTTTTTGACTTCCTGCTTGAAAAGGCACAGATAGTGGGCACCCCCGGCGCCGGCTTCGGCGACGCGGGCGAGGGCTATTTCCGCCTTACCTCCTTCGGCAGCCGCGAATCAACTTTAAAGGCTGCGGAACGCCTTAAAAAACTTCTTTGAGGGGACATAAATGATCTGCGATAACATTTCAGTAAACGAAAAGGGACACCTGACCTTCGCCGGCTGCGATACTGTTGAGCTGGCGGAAAAATACGGCACGCCCCTTTACCTTATGGACGAGAATAAAATAAGAGAGCACGTGCGCTGCTACAAAAACGCGATGCAAAAGCATTTTCCTGACGGTTCGTTACCGGAATTTGCGAGCAAGGCTTTCTCCTGCCGCCAGATATACCGCATTATGGCGGAAGAGGGGATAGACATTGACGTGGTGTCCCCCGGTGAGATTTACACTGCCGCAAGCGCCGGTTTTCCTATGGAAAACAGCTTTTTCCACGGCAACAACAAGACCGACGCTGATTTGCGCTTTGCAATAGAAAACAAGGTCGGGCATATCGTGGTGGACAGTGAAGACGAGCTTTTCGCTCTTGACCGCATAGCCGGAGAATACGGGATAAATCAGAAAATACTGCTGCGCCTTACCCCCGGCATAGACCCGCATACCCATAAAAAAATATCCACCGGAGCGGTGGACTCTAAATTCGGCGTTTCTATCGAGACGGGACAGGCGCTCGGTCTTGTAAAAAAGGCGCTTGCGCTTAATAATGTAACGCTTATCGGCTTTCACTGCCATGTCGGCTCTCAGGTGTTTGAGTCGAAACCGTTTACCGACGCGTCGGAAATTATGCTTAAATTCATAGCAGACGTAAAGGAAGAAACCGGCTTTGCCGCTGATATACTCAATCTCGGCGGAGGATTCGGCGTGCGCTACACCGAAAAGGATCCGGTAATAAGCTATGCGGACAAGATAGCCGAGGTTGCGGACATTATAAACAAGCAGTGTGCCGCTTTGGGTATCGCTGTGCCGAGAATAATGATGGAGCCGGGCAGGAGCCTTGTGGGCGACGCCGGAATGACTCTTTACACCGTAGGCAGTGTAAAGGAGATAACCGGATACAAGAATTATGTATCGATAGACGGCGGAATGACCGATAATCCGAGGTATACGCTTTACGAATCGCCTTATACCGTGATTTTAGCCTCACGTGCCGAGGACAAAAAGGACTTTACCGCCACCGTCGCCGGCCGCTGCTGCGAGTCAGGCGACCTGATTCAGGAAAACGTGGCGATGCCGAAGCCCCGCCGCGGCGAGATATTAGCCGTCCTTACTACGGGAGCTTACAACTACTCAATGGCATCAAACTACAACCGCGTGGGCAGACCGCCCGTTGTAATGCTAAGCGGCGGCCGTGACTATGTGGCGGTGCGGCGTGAGTCGTATGAGCATTTATGCGCGCTTGATGAATAATCCGCCGGATAAGCCGATAAAAACAGCGGGGTTCTGACAAAAATCTGTAAATAAAAGCTCCGGACCGGAGAAAATCCGGTCCGGAATTTTTGCGTCTGAAAGCAAAAAAATCCCTTTGCGGAGACCGCAAAGGGGAAAAATAAAACGACAAGATTATTACCCTGCCGCTTTGTAAGCAAATCCGTGTCGAATACTGTAACTATATTGTAACATCTTTTTTTCGATTGTCAAGTAAATTGTGAGAAAATTATGAATTTTTCGTGAATTTTTACTTTTTGCATAAAAAAACGGAAATTCCGTTATTAAAAATGTCGGTCAAGCTCTGCTTGCCTGTAAGCCGATGATATAATATAATGGTTGTAACAAGAAAAGGCGGAGAGCGTTATGCAGAAAAACGAGGAAATAATTATTGATATAACCGATATAACCGATGAGGGCAGCGGCGTCGGCAGATATGAGGGTATGGCGGTTTTCGTGCCGATGACCGCCGTAGGCGACCGTGTGCGTGCGAAGCTGCTTAAGGTAAAAAAGAACTGCGCCTACGCCAGGGCGGAGGAAATACTGACACCTTCTCCCGACAGGGAGGAAAACACCTGCCCTTGCTTCAGGCAGTGCGGCGGCTGCGTGTTCAGGCATATAAGCTATGAGGCGGAGTGCCGCTTAAAGCAGAAGCGGGTTTACGAGGCGGTAAAGCGTATAGGCGGCGTGGATATGCCGCCCGAACCGATCATACCGTCCGACAGCCCCGACCGCTACCGCAACAAGGCGCAGTACCCCGTGGCGCAGGACGGCTCGGTGGGCTTCTACGCTTTTCATTCCCACAGGATAGTGAAATGCGGCGGCTGTGCCCTCCAGCCTGAAATTTTCGGACAAATAGCGGAGGTTTTTTCACACTGGGCGGCGGAGAATAAAATAAGCGTGTACGATGAAGAAAAACATAAAGGGCTGCTGCGTCACCTTTATATCCGCCTTGCTGAAAAAACCGGCGAAATAATGGTCTGCGTAGTTATAAACGGCAGCTCTCTGCCTTTTTGGGACGATCTTGTAAGCCGTATTGTCACGCTTTGCGGTGAGAGACTCAAAAGCGTGCAGATTAATATTAACCGTGAAAAGACCAACGTTATACTCGGAAAAGTATGTAAGGTAATATACGGCGGAAAATATATAACCGACGTACTGTGCGGCGTTAAAGTGCGGCTGTCTCCGCTGTCGTTCTATCAGGTCAACCGTGGCACCGCCGAAAAGCTGTACAGAAAGGCGGCGGAGTACGCCGAGCCGGACGGAAAGGCAGTGCTTGACCTCTACTGCGGCGCCGGAACGATAGGGCTTTCAATGGCGGAAAGGGCGGAAAAAATAATAGGCGCCGAGATAGTGCCCGAAGCCGTCTATGACGCGCGCTTTAACGCGAAATTAAACGGTATAGAGAACGCGGAGTTTATATGCGCCGACGCCGCCGCAGCCGCGGCAGAGCTTGCCGCGAGAGGAATACAGCCGTCCGCGGTAATAGTGGACCCGCCGAGAAAAGGCTGCTCTGCCGAGCTGATAGATATTATAGCGCAGAAATTCCGTCCCGAACGGGTCGTGTATGTCTCCTGCGACCCGGCGACTTTAGCGAGGGATATAAAGCTGTTCGGCGAAAAGGGCTACCGTCTTAATGAATACACGCCGGTAGATATGTTCCCGAGAACAGGCCACGTTGAGACGGTAGTACTGCTTTCCCACAAAAAACCTGACAGCACAATCAGCGTAAAAGTGGAGTTTGGCGAGGGAGAGGGCAAAGTGCCGCTTGATAATATCGCTAAAAGAGCCGAGGCGTACAAGCCGAAAGAGCGAGTTACCTACAAAATGATAAAGGAATACATAGAAGCGAAATATGGCTTCAAGGTACATACTGCTTATATAGCGGAGGTAAAGAGAAGTTTGGGCTTGCCAATGTATGATGCCCCTAATGCGGTAGAAGAATTGAAACAGCCGAGAAAACATCCGACAGCAGAGAAGGCGGAAGCGATTAAAGACGCTTTGAAACATTTTGAGGTTATCTAAAATTGCGAGCATACCATTAGTAATCGTGGTATGCTCTTTTCGTAGAAATTTTATGGGAGTAAGATAGATACATTTAAATGGAATTGCAATGGGAGGAAAAGATGAAACGAATTACGGAGATAACGAAGCGAGATATTTTGGACTTATTCCGAAATGGATTGGAAATAAATGAATTTTTTGATACTAAGACAGTTATTTATCATTATTTTGGTAGGATTGAAGAAATAGCTTTTCTTAAAAGGATGTATGATTTAGGGAATATGCCAAGCACTGATTCGAGATATGAAAATGCAGAGCAGGATATATGGCAACATACAGTTAACAACGATGATTATCCGTATTGTTGGGTTTTTGAAGATGAACGGTTTGGTTTACAGAATGGCGAAGATGAGATATATCTGAAATTTCTTTGTGAAGTATTTCATCCTGCTGTTAGATATGAAAAGGGTTACTGGAAAGAATTTTTGGCAGAGATCAATAGGCTATTGCAAAATGATGGATATGAACTTTATCCTGCTAATAAGGTATCTAATCGAGATGTTTATGGATGGAGAGTATATCAGAAAGAAGAAAACGCTTTGTTTATTCCATATTCTCAACGTCATGCAAAAGAAATAAAAGAAAAAAAGATAACATTATCCATAAAGAAAAAAGCCAGAAATCAGATTTATCAGTTTTTGGAACGAAATAATATTGAATATCAAGCAACTACTGAGACGGGATGGAACTATAATACTACAGTAGCAGTAGATGTTTTTGATGATATAAGGCAGTTTTATATACCAAAATGCTATAATTCCAAGAACGAATACATTGAAACTGCTGATTTGCACGATTTTATTCTGGCTAATTCTCCGTTTTGTGTTTTGGATGCAATAGAGTTTTTTTATAGGCATAGAAGTTCTGATGATTTTGAAAGTCAAATAAATTCAATATTGAGATTAAATGAATTGCCTCTAAAACTTGAAAGTGGAAAGATTTCTAATGTAATTGATATTCAGATGAGTAAAAACTCACTTTTGTCTGTTCAAGAAGCAGGATTAAAAGAATTGTTGCAAGAAGCAACAAAATACTATGATGAGAATAATTTGCAAATAGCGGTAGAAAAACTTTGGGATGCTTTTGAGAGATTAAAGACATATTACTGCTCTCCAACCATAGATAAAAAGAAGTCTGCGAATAAAATTGTAATGGATATGAGCAATAATCAACAGCCATTTATAGATTTATTTGGGAAAGAGTTTCATGAGCTTACTTTGCTTGGTAATAATTTTAGAATTAGGCATCATGAAACGACAAAAACAGATATTCAGGATAAAAGGCATTATAAGTATTTTTACAAACGATGTTTAGCATTGGTTTCGACAGCTATTCAGTATTTGGATGGAGGAAGTTTATAATAGATTTAGTTTCTTGTAATAAAGCAGCTTTGAAAATATTAGAGGGAACTTCTTACCAAGATTGCACATTTGAGCTGCTTTCCGTTCCCACATATAATGAAAGTGAAGAAACGGAGGTGGCTCGTATGAGAGAACAGAAATTCCACATTTATCTGGATAGCCACGAAAGGACAATTCTGCTACATAGCCTTGTGGAACTGAAAAACCAACTCCTTGCGCAAGGCAGATATGCGGACTGCGTTGACGAACTGATTTTTAAGGTTATGGGCGCACCGCTTAAAAAACTCAAAGTACAACACGATTGTGGGAGGGTATGATGGATGGCATAGAATTTAAAGAACTGTTCAAGGTATTAGGGTGGACAAGCTGACACTGCAAATTGTCGTTATGAGGTTACAAGGTTACAAATTATATGAAATAGCACCGATAGTCA
>CALWDJ010000039.1 GCA_944376655.1 uncultured Clostridia bacterium | reverse complement strand
AAATGAGGAATAGGAAAAATACTGCATTGCGCAAAATTTTCAAATACTTATTTTAAAAATGTCCGCCTGTCTGACAGACGGACATATGTTTATTTACGGGGCAGATTTTTCTTTTCTGATTATTTGACCTTTTTCGTCTGTATGATAATACCAAACCGGTTTCCCTTTGAGTTCCTTCCCGGCGTCTGCTATGTATCGCCTCAAAGCTTCTTTATTTGTAATTATATAGCATTCGCCTTCCACGGTAAAAGAACCGTTAAAATTATCTTTTACATAAAATAGCCTTTCATTATTATTACCGTACAGAGGCAATAAAAGAAACCAGAACTCTCCGCCTACTTTCTCATCATAATCATAAGCAAGATAATACCCCCGTTTTGTTATATAGCTTTTACAATTCATTGTTCCGCTTCCCATTTTAATCTCCTCATTTGCAATTATTAAATAAATATCTGCGGAATTTTGAATAATTCGGAATATTTACAGATCAGTTCATCCGGAAGACTTGAAAATTCGGAGCTGTCAGGCGCCGCATAGCAGATAAAGAAATCTCCGGCGATTATATCCGTAATTTTTCCGTTTTTATCATAGACAGCCCGGTTAAGCGGCAGCCCGTCAATTTTGCCGTTGTCGTTCAGAATTATTACCGAACCGTCATTAAAGGGCATAAAACTGCTTATTGTGCCGCCTACAAGCCTTTGCATTTCACCAAGCGTATGCCTTATTTCTATTACCTGCGGCTTTTTTCCTGCCTGTATGTATAACACTTTCATCATTTCACTCATGGTTTTATCTCCATTTTATCTGTTCGCATTTTTACGATTTTCCCCCTAAAACCTCAAGCGCTATTTCTTCCTCTGAGAGCTTGCTTGTACGGTAGATCTTATCACAGAACGGGATAAGGCTTTTACCGCAGTCAGCGGTCTTATCAAGCAGTATTCCGGTGACTGCAGCACGGGCTTTCAGCTTTTGTTCGCGGAACTTTTCCGAAAACTCATCAGAGACCTTACACTGACCGTCGGTTATAATAACCGCGTCGGCCTTTTCAAAGCCGTTCTGCAAAAGAGATAAAGCCTTATTAAGCGGCGCTTCAAAGTCGGTCCCGCCGCCGAAAAAATGCTCCGCCGCCGCTAATATGTCGGATATCTGAAATTTTCCTTTTTCAAATACCTCTGTTTTCACATTTTCCCTGTTGGCGAAATGGATAAGCGCGTATTTTTTGCCGTTGTGCAGCGCTGTGTCCATAAGCGCAAGGGCGAAAGCCTTTATCCACGGCGCTATACCGCTTGTACTGCCGCTTTCGTCTATCATCACTATCATATCACCGTCGCCCTTTACGGCGCGTCCGCGCCTGCGGTACTGCTTTAAATGTCCGGCATAATATTTGCGTATAAAAAGCGTTTCGGTCTGCGGCATACCGAGCAGAGAAAGCTCTGACGAAAGGCAGTTGTTTATGCTTCTGCCCGCCGTTATATCGTACTTCTCGCCCAGCCCGTAGGAAAAGCTGTTTTTACGCTTGTCAGCGAGCATTTCACGGTATCTGCCGAGGATATACGCTATCTGCTTTAAGGTCTCGTTTTTTCTTACCCTGTCAAGCAGCTCCGTGTTCGCTTCGTTCGCCCTGCCTCCGGCTTCCGCGTCTCCGAAAGCACGCAGGACAGACAAAGTTTTATTCGCCGCGTCAAGCGCTTTTTCAGCCGCACGGTTTATATTTTCCGAGACCGTCCCAGCGGACATTATGCTCTGCTCTTTCAGTTTCCCCTCAAGGTCTTTTATCTGCTTCTGCTTTTTAAAAATACGGTTAATTAAAAACAGCCTTTTGTCGGGATTTTTCTCACTGTCCGCTTTAGCTGTAAGTCTTTCTGTTTGGGATTTGAGCACAGAAATAATTTCAGCCGTCTCCGCCGATTTTCTGAGCTCCGGCGACTGTGTCAACTGCTCTATGCTCTCAGCGAGAGAAGATACCGCGCTGAACGCCGCAAGCCCGCTGTTTTCACATACTGCTTTCAGCTTTGGAAAAGCGCCGCTTTTAAAGAGAGCTTCGGTCACCGGACGCTGCACTGCCTCTGCCTTTGCCGAAGCACCGGAATTTTTATGTAGCTCTGAAGAATATAAAAGGCTGAACAGGGTTTTTAATGTGTCCCCCAGCCCGAAACGCCTGTCGGCGCGGTCTATTATATCGTTAAGCTCGGGTGATTTTTTGTAAATCCGGTCGTACAGATAATCGCACTGCGCCGTGCTTTTGTATATCCGGTCGTGCTCTGTATTTACCCTTTTGCGGAAATTTTCAAACCAGCCGTCAGCGCTTTTAAAATCTTTAAAAGGATCTCTCATAATTTTCTCCGTTCCGCCGCCGGACGGTTACCCGCCCGGCAGTCTTTTTATTACAGAATTAGGCTTCAGCCAGGGAAGTCCGGCAGGTCTTCTCCGAACGGATCGAAATCATCTGTTTCCTCCGCCGCCTTTTCGGCCGGCTTTTGAGCTTCGCGCCTGCTCTCACCGAAATAAAGATTATCGGCTATAAGCTCGACCGCCTCACGGCTGTTTCCGTTTTTATCGGTATATTTACGGGTCTCAAAACGCCCCTGAACCGAAAGCAGGTCGCCTTTTTTGAAGTGCTTTGCCGCGAACTCCGCTGTGCCCCGCCACGCCACTACATTGAAAAAATCGGTGGGGTATTCCTCGTTTACCTTGTAGTTGCGGCTGACCGCTATTCTGAATACGGTCACGCTCACATTATTGGCTGTGGTCTTAAGCTCCGGCGTCTCCACCATTCTTCCGGTCATTACTGTTAAATTAAGCATAATTTTTCTCCCTTCAAATCTGTAAATTCTGATATGCCTTAAGCTCCGGCAGTGAGACATAGGTAAAGCCTGTCTTTGAATAGGCGTCCCGGCTTATATCCTCGAGAGTTCCTATAAAGCTGTACGCTCCGGATATCGCCGCGTCGCCGTCAGGCAGGTTGTCCTTTATAGCTGTTGCCTCATCGTAGAGCGTTAAAAGGTCGGTTTTTAATTTAATGAGCGCACGGTTCCTGTCCGCCGCCGAGGAAAACGCGTCACGCGCGGCAAGCGCTTTTGCCGTAAGCTCCTTTATTCGGTCACCTATCGGGTTTTCACACAAACGCTCAAGTATCTGCGAGACGGTGCTTATTTCCTCCGGCTTGTTCCAGAGATAGTTTTTAAGCACAAGCATATCTTTCGGTATGACCTCGTCCCTGCCGTTTAAAAAAGCTTCAGCCTGCACGATGCTGCCGAAACCGAAAAAGCTGCGGTCGGATACCGCTATCTCCTTCTTTCTGAGCTCTAAAAGCACCGCGTCCATTACCTCATTGATACTGTCCGGTATTTTTACATTTTTAACCTCTTTCTGCATCTCCTCAAGCTCGGTAAGAGAAATATACGCGTTTACGCTTTCCCCGCCGTTTTGCTGTTTATGCCTTAACATCGCCATACGGTTGGATTTTTCCTTTACATATTCGGTTTTCACCTTAAGGTCAAAGCGGTCATACAGCGCCTTTAGGATTTTTTCCTCGGGATTTCTGAAATCGGGTATTTCATTCGACGCTGAAAAGAAGCTTATCACCGGTATTTTCTCGGTTCTTCCCTCGTTGGTGTAGACCCTCTCGTTAAGCGCCTTTAAAAGGCTGTTGAGCACTCCCTCGTTGGACTTGAACAATTCATCAAGCATTACAATATTGCTGTCTGGTATCTTGCCGGCAGTTATGTATTCGGGGTTACCGCCCAAGCTTAACGCCAGTCCCTTTTCGTATATTTCGAGCGCCTCCTGCTCTTTTTTCACGTTTTCAGACAAAACCGTATTTCCGGGGTCATTTCGAAAAAACTCCAGCGCCTTTTCAAGGTCTGAACGTATCTGCCTGTATGTAGGGTCGCTTTCCGTTACGCTTTTCGGCACGTGACCGGGTATAAGGCTAGCAAGATCAAGCCGTCCGAACAGCTGCTCCTCATCGGTCTGCTTGCTCATAAGGGTCGAAAACTGCTTAGCTCCGGTAATACGGCGGCAGAACTGATCAATAGCGTAAGATTTCGCCTGACCGACATCGCCGAGCACAAAAAGATTTCTTCTTGTAAGCAGGCATAGCGCTATGCACCTAACAAGCTCTTCCCTTTCGCATACGGCGGCATTTACCTCCGCCATTACCTTTAATATTTTTTCATTTCCCATTTTTCAATCTCCTTACGCGGCTTTTTTCTTTGCCGCTTTTTTGGGTTCCTTTATTACCGCCTTTTTTCTCGGCGTTACCATATATTTGCCGTCTCCGCATTCAAGCAGCATAAAGCCGTTCCGGTCCATGCTTAGTTTCACACTGTCAGAGCACAGCTTCAGAAAATCCGTTATGTGACGTGGGTTGTAGTTGAAACCCTCATCGGGTGTTTCCGCCGTGCAGAGCGCCGGGACTGCCGCCTCGGAATGACGTTTGTACGCCGCCGCCTTTATTATTACAGCCGCCGGGGCAAGCCTTATGTTTACGCATAAATCATCCTCCGGCATCAGACAGCCTGACGCTGTATTTACCGCCTGCATAAGCTCTTTCGCTCCGGTTTCGGTAAAATACTCCGTGTGAAACCTGTCTAACAGCTTCTGCATTTCAGGCGCTCCGGAGTTCATCATAAGGGTGGCGAAAACCGTGTTTTCAGCAATAAATACCGCAAGGGGCGGAGATGTGCCGACATATACCGTGCCGGAGCCTGCCAGCGCCTCTATTATATTAACGGCGCTTATATGAAGCAGCAGCTCAAGGCTGCCGTCCGCCGCGGTACTGCTTACCGCCATCGCCATTCGTTTTGTATCGGTAGCCTCGCACCGGCTTTTCTCCGCGTCAAGCTTTATCCTTACGCACTGTACGCTCTGCATTTCTCCCTGTCTTTCAGCCGCGAAGGCGCTTTTCCTTAAAAGCCCGCCAAGCCCCCTGACCGTTATATATGACTGCGGAAAGGAGATTGTGCATTTAGGGAACGATTCTGCGGTAACTGTCGGAAGCTCGTATCTGCTGTTTCCGAAGGTCAGTGTAAGCAGACCGTTTTCGTCCGTTTCCGCCGTAACGGTTTCCGATTTTGAAAGGCGGAGTATATCCGCCGTTACCGCCGGAGCTATAACAGAACCGCTTTCACTGACCGACACGCCTTTTATCCGTCTTATAACCGTTGTGCGTATATCCGTACCGGTTACTTCCACAGTGCCCTTGCCGGCGTCGGCTGATATAAGCAGACAGTTAGCCGCCTGCAATGAACTTCTTCCTACAGCACGCAAAGCGGTTTTAAGCGCGGCGTGCATTTCTTTTGTACTGACTGTGAATTTCATTTCTTTTCCTCCTATGACGCCAGCAGCGAGAACAGATCAAGCTGTTCCCCGTTCCGGCTTTTTCCTGCCGTAACGGCATTATTTATGACCTTAAGGTGTGCCGGAGCGTCTGCCTCGGCAGGTATTTCCCTTTGCTGCGTTTTGACGACCGCCATATTCCTGAACGCCGCCGTCAGGTCCTCTACATTTTCCTTTATTCCGTTCATCAGCTCTCTGGCAAGCTGCGCGGTCATATCCTCACATTCGGACATTGCCGCCAGTCCCTCGTCGGAAAGCTGACCCTCGATCATGGTCGCGGCGGCGAGCTTTGATGCCATCAGCTTCAGCGCCCGCTGCTGCATTGTGCCGGAATAATAGAACAGATATACCTCAACCTTAGGAGCCGTCTGGTTTATTCTCCAGCTGCGGCAGGACGCCTGACGCAGCACATACAGGTTAAAGGCAAGGTTGTAGAAAATAAGGGTGGTGAACTCGTTAAGGTCGAGCCCTGTCTGCACAAGATAAGGATTTGTTATAAGTACCTGTACCCCCTCTGACAGCTTCTGCCTTACCCATTCCTCACGCTTTAGCGCCGGAACACTTACCGAAAGCACGCAGGATTTTATACCCATTGAGTCGAGCCGTGTTTTCAGCTTGTCCTGTGTATCCAGCCTGACCCACGCGGTATAAATGATAACGCGCTCCCCCGACTTTATTTTTTTCTCCGTAACTTCAAGAACCTTTTCAAGCTTTTCGTCCGGCTCACCGCTCAAATCCTTCGGTATGATAGCGCCGTCGCCTATGTCTATCTGCTCATGACCGTAGGGCTGGTCGGGATATGCTGTAAGCAGATTGAGATATACAGAAAGCAGGCGGTTTGCCAGTCTTCTGTCCTTGCGCATAACGGTTTTGAACTGCGTTTCCAGCCGGCGGTATTCTTTCTTTATGCTGTCTGACATATCGCAGGCGACCGGTATTTCCTCATATTCCGGCAGTTCCTTTGCCATATCGTAGAGGGAAAGGAAAACCGTGTTTTCCATAAGGAATTTCGTATAAACAAGCGGCGATATGCCGGGCAGGAATTTTTCGCGCAGCTTTTTTATTCTGTTCTTTGAAGCGGCGTTGTATTTTTCGTTTCCGGTTTCATAAACCGTCTCTACTACTCCGTACCTATGGCAGAATTTTCTTGCGTCTGAGTATCTGAACCCGTCCGCGAGCATAAGCCGCGGTTTTAATCTGAACAGCAAATAAAACATTCCTTTGGCGTAGCCGTTTATAAGGGTGGCGGTCATCGCCACTACCCTGTCCGCTATGCCGGAAAGCTCCGCCATTGCCTCTCCCTGCGCGCTCTCGCCCGAATACTCGTGCAGCTCATCGCAGATATAGGCATCAATACGCCGGAATTTATGTTTTATATACCTTGACAGCGGATAACGCCTGTACGCTCCGGCGGCAGGGTAAACGCCGTCCGGATTTTCATAAAGCCTTATTATCTGTTTTTTTACAGACTCTGATTTGCTCTTATACAAATGCTCTCCGGTGAATCTGCGGTGGACAAAGCCGTACTGACCTATTCTCACCCACTCGTTTTTCTCCGGAGCGATACTGTCGGGATTAAGCGCCGACCAGAGCACCGTACCGCACTCACGGCACTTGTGGTTTTTTGAGTTCTCCTCGCGGTAAAAGAGACTGTCCGCAGGCTCCGTTACCGAGATTCCGTCAGAGGTCACCGTCATTTTCTGAACAGCGCCGCAGTCCGGACAGACAAATGCGTTTCTGATCCTGTCGAATATAACGGCAGGCTTTCTTAAATATCCGTTTCTTGCAGTTTCCTTGGACAGTACGATAAAAACCGTTTTGCCGCTTTGCTTATATATCCGGTACATACGGTCTATATCCTTTATATCCGAGACCGTCCGCGCTATACACCCGGGTACAGTCTCATAAAGCTCTCGCACCCATTTTTTCGCGATATGCGACGGGCAGGACACCACGTTTACCTTAGCGCCGCCGCCCTTGCTCTGCTGGTAGGCATAAAGCGCCGCCGTGCCGATCTTGGTCTTTCCCGTTCCGCAGCTCGCCGAAAGTATTACAAGCCTTTCCTTTTGAAGCCTTCGCTTCATCGCTTCCGCTCCCGCGAGCTGGGCGTCGTAAAGAGGGTAGCCGGCAGTCGAACGGATATGACCGTTCAGCTCCTTGAGCTCCCGGCTTATTTCCTCTGAAGTCGGATCGAACACCGGCTCAAAGGTATTCTGTATACGCTTCGCTACGGCGGTTCCGAAAGTCTCAAGATAATTTGTAAAGCTGCTGATATTCTTGAACGCGGTATCTCCCGCTGTCCCGCCCGGTATTTCTATTTCACCGGATTTCAGTCCGTCGGTAAGTACGGCGGCTATTTCCTCCTCATTCTTAAGAGCTATTTTATACGCAGAAAATGAAGCGCTTACGCTGTACACGTTAAGCCTTGTAAGCAGCTTTCTTTCGGTCAGCTCACGGATAAAGTATCCGCTCCAGCAAGGAAGCAGCGGAACAGACAGCTTGCGGTCAAGCTCCGAAAACAGATCTTCGTCTGTTTCGCAGAAAATATATATGTCTTTCAGCGCTTTGCCCCCGCCGTCTCCTGCCTCATCGTCCTTTACCTTCATAATGCATTCAGCGCAGGTGCCGAAGGTTTTGATTCTCCTTTCATAGTTTCTTATTCCCTTACTGTAAAGAACGGTCTCCGTATTTTCGGACGGCAGCCTTATACGTACGCCGCAGTCGCTGAACACCGCGTCAGACATTGCCTGCACCGTTTCGGGATAACCCCCGAACCGGATAACGATGATATTTCTGCAGCTGTCGAACACCACCGTATCCGCGTAGTTTGTGACGCCTATATTCCGGTTCCCGTCAGATACTGTCACCGGCATAAGCGTGCCTGTTTCTTTCCTGATAACACATCATTCCTTTCTCTTCTCCCCGCGGCATAACCTCATAAAAGCTTATTATATTTATCTCTTGCGGATTTGCCGGCGGTATTTTTTAACTTTATAAAAACAAAAAACCGGTCTTTCCTCCGAATTACAGAGTTAAGACCGGTTCCTTGCAGTTACCGTATTTAATTTACTGTCGCTTTAAGTCGCCTTAAAACGCAAAAAAGGCCGGATTCCTCCCGTAAATGGAAAAATCCGACCGTTGTAATCAGACCAATATCACGCCCGTAAACCCGTGGGCTGATATCATACTCAAACCATATTACAGAAATATTATATCTTCTTTTAAAATCTTTGTCAACCGGAATTAGAGGTTATTTACAGCAGATTATAACTTTCAAATATATCCCGCATAAATCTGCGGATATGTTTGAATTTTCAAAATGTTTATAGTATAATTACAATGCATTATTTTATGCTGTTGAAAGCAAGCAAAAAAGTGGACGAACAATGCCCATATAGGCGACTAATACGTTACAATAGAATACTTTGAATCAAAAACGGAATGGTTTGAAGTACTGCCTGATATTATTGTTAGTTGTACAGGTACGATAGGCGAAACATATGTGTTAGCTTATAAAATGGAACATGGTATAATCAATCAAACCATTATGCAAATGAGTTTTTTCTCTTTTTTTATTCTTTTTTGTTTTTTGGTGTTGTCTAAAAGTAAAATGCATGAGCAATGGTAAGGTGTCTATGATCAAAATTATTCTCCCTTTTGACGTGTTGAAGAATTCTCTCGTTCCCATCCCTTGCCAAACAAAAAACCTTGTCGACAAACTGGAATACCTGATACTGCTGTGTCAAAAACTCAAGTAAACACTTATAAAAAATTTTTTTAATAGAGTGGAGGTATATTCTTGCTTAACCGCATTACATTTAAAAACTATCGCTGTTTTGAGAATTCGGAAATATTATTTCGAGATACGGCAATTATTGTAGGACAAAACAATGCCGGAAAATCCACAATCGTAGAAGCTCTCCGTATTCTTTCTGTGACTGCTCAGAAGTTTAAACAGGTGAACTATACTTGTGCACCTAATTCATTAAAGCTTCCTTTAGCAATAAAGGGAATTAATGTTAAACTTGACAATTTAAAAATTGATCTTCGATCTATTGTACATCAGTATCGGGAGGAATATGGTGAATTCGCAGAGCTGACTGCCTATTTTGATGAAAGAATTGTGATTCATATTTATTTATCCTCCAAGATTTCTTTTGCCACAATAGAATCAAATGGTGAGAGAATAAAAAACAAAAGTGCTGCTAAAAAGCTACCAGATATACCTTTATATATTATGCCACAAATCGGATTAATACGTGAAGATGAGAAGAAGCTAGCACATGATACCGTAAAATCACATATGCACACGCGGTTATCGTCTCGACATTTTCGAAATGAGCTTTTTTTATATAAACAATATTTTGAAGAATTTAAAAAATTTGCTGAAGAGTCATGGCCTGGTTTAAGAATAACTGATTTAGATATCAACGAAGAACAAATATCACTTATTGTCTATGACTCAAATTTTGCGGCAGAAATTGGTCAAATGGGAAGCGGCCTCCAAATGTGGCTGCAAATGGTTTGGTTTATTAGTCGTTGCCCACAGGGAAGTACGATCGTTTTGGATGAACCGGATGTATATATGCACCCTGATCTACAGCAAAAAATATTTAAAATTGTGAAACGAAAGTTTAAACAAGTTATTATTGCAACACATTCTGTGGAAATTATTTCTCTGGCTGAACCGAAACAAATAGTTACAGTCGATAAGCATTCGAGAAAAATGCAATATGCAGACACCTACAAAGCCGTTCAAAATCTAGTAGATGATATTGGAGGCATGAGTAATCTTTCTCTTAGCCGTTTGGGCGGAGCAAGAAAATGTATCTTTGTTGAAGGAAAAGATCTAAAATTACTTTCAAAATTCCATGATATTCTATACCCGCAGAGAAATATTTCGTTGGAGCAATTACCTACCGTTTCTCTTGGAGGTTGGTCTCGGTTTAATGAAGCATTGGGTGCAGCACGCTTATTTTATGAGCAAACTAATGGTGAATTTAAAACGATATGTATCTTGGACCGAGACTACCATTTTGATGACGAAATCGATGAGTTATATAAAAAGGCCGATGAAAACCATTTGTGCCTACATGTATGGGAAAAGAAAGAACTTGAAAACTATATTCTTACACCTCAATCAATTTTTCGTTTAACACAACAAGATGAAACAAAATATTCAGAATTTTGCGAACTTTTGATAACGGAGTTGAATCAACTTAAGCAACATTGCATTAACGGGTTTTTAGATCAAATTAGTCAAAAATCAAGAGGACAAGCAGCCAGCACAAGCCTAAAAATGGCAAATTCGCAAGTTGAGAAACGATGGCAGACTCTTGAAGATATACTGTCTGTATGCAATGGAAAGACTTTAGTTTCCAAAATAAATAGTTGGATTGAACGCCAATATCATCAGAAATCAAGCCGCAAAAAACTAATAGATGTATTGACTGATAAAGATATCTGTGACGAGATGAAGTATGTTATTTCACTTTTAATAGAAAAATGATATGTATAGCCACTAACAAATATTCTGAAGTTTGATGATATCTCCTTAATATTTTTTCAAAACAAAAATTATACAATATTACATTAGCTGAATAACTGATATCAAAAGGAACTATCCTATATTAAATCGTCTTAGCAGACTGTTTTAATAAAAAATTATTTAGCAAGTGAGTGTAAAATCAAAACCGCAGACTCTTATCCTGCGGTTTTGATTTGTTCATAGCTTTAGTATTTCTGTGTTTTCATGAAACAATATTGCTATAAAATAATACAATTTATTGACCGTCAAACCGAATATATTAAAGACATCACCACATAGTAAACAGAAAAAAATTATATTTGATAATTTATTATCTATTTTTCTGATATTGGTTATGCAAAAATCTAATAGGCATAAGTTGCCTCTGTTGTCTTCTTTGGCATATTGTTGGTCTTCCGTACCCACTCCATCGGATTCTCAGTTTTAAGCCATTCGGTAGCACCTTCTCATTCTGCGTATTATTTTACCAGCCGGAAAAGAGATTAGATAAAATTACTCGGTTTTCTAGAAATAACAGCGGTAAAATATTATGTTTATTTACTCAAGGCATAAGATATACTGGACTATATAGATAAAAGAAAAGACGAATACGCAAAGAAAAAATGACAGGGGCATCAATTGTATAAAAACATATCTTTAAAATTTGAGAAATTACCACTTCGCTAAAATTTTGCCGTAGACCAGCTTTTTTGAATAGCTGTACTTTGTCACGGCGATTATCACCCGGTCGCCTATGCGGAAATCCTCGTCGTACTGCTCAGGAGAATAGCTGCAAAGGCAGTCGAGATTGTCCTCAAGCCGGCAGAAAACACCGCCGCTGTATTTGCCGGTTATAACCGACGCTCTTCTTGAGTGCAGAGGGTGGCGAGCTTCCGCTCCGTCAAACGGATGCGGCTGCGCCTCCTTTACGGATATGCGCAGTGTGCCGCTTTCCGGGTCATAAGATTTTACTATCGCCTCTTTTGTGTCGCCCGTGCGGAAATGCTCGCGCAGGTCATTTATCATAGCATAAGACACATCCTTTGCGTCTAAGGTTACATCAAATCCACCGCAGTTGCAGAGCATTTTGTGCTGACCTACTGCCGTAACAAGACATTCTACACGCCTGCCGGTTTTAGGTGCTAACCGCAGAAAAGCACGCCGGCGTATCTGCAACGCCTTGCGCCTTGAAGCGGTACAGCATTCATTTTCGCGGTCTATGCCGGTTATAACATAGTCGGTCACGGCTCCCGCCATCGAGCGCAGCACATGGGGCGGCCGGTGCTCTGACGGGTCGAACCATATCTCATTTTCGGGTATCAGTATTTTTACCCGGTAGGATATAACCACAAGGCAAAGTATATTTTTCTGCTCAAATCTGCCGGTCTCGTCGTTTTTTACATCGACGCTTATACTGTCTGTGCCGATGACCTTACCTGTAAGCAGGGACCCGGCTCTGTACGACGCGTATATTGCGTTCCATTCCTTTCTCTGCTCTTCTGACAGGTCCTTGTCAAGCTCTGAAAGATTCAGTTCATTAAACTCCATTTCAGTTTCCTCCGTAAAAATGATATTTACCGTTCCGCTTTACCGCGAAACGGTATTCGCCGGAAATTTTAAGCAAAGGTATCTGCCTTTCATCTTCGATTACAAAGATAACGATCCGGCTTTTTAAGTTTTTAGCTTCCGCCGCAGCTGTTATGTATGCCTCCCTGCCCCTTTCCGCCACGCATATGTCATAGCGGTACAGCTTTTCGCCCCGCTCCTTGAAAAAGGAGAGTGAGAACGGCGGCTCTCCGGCAAGAAGCATATCCGGCGGAGAAGTAAACGCGGAAATCAAAACCTCAAACGCCGTTTCGGTTTCCCGCTCGCATATACGCTTCCCATCATCGCAGTAATAGCCGGCGGTTTCGCGAATTAGCCCCAGCCGCAATAGCTGTGTAAAATCCCTTTCAAAACCGCTTTCGCCGCACAGAAAAGATAGGGTTTCCTTTTTCATTCCGCCCCAGTCCCTTACTATTTGCAGTATATTTTTCTGCCGCTTATTCAGAAGCATAAAGCATTTCCCTTTTTATCAGACTGTCGGGCAGCTCCAGTATCTCCGCCGCGCGGTCGGCGCTGACGCTGTTTAATATCAGCGAATAAAGATATCCTGTCGGGTTGCGTATTTCCGTCTCGTTTTTCCGCATTATTTCGAGCACGTCTATAAGCGTGTCCGAGTTTACCCTGTTAAGCAGCCTGCGTATTTCCGTCTTCGGCAGCACCGCCTCGCCTACCCTTATGCGTTCGGTATAGTAAAGAGTTCTTACAGCGTCGGACAGCATATTTGCCGTATTCTTCTCAAAAGTTTCAAAATGACAGTTTGTGAGAATTCCGTCCAGCTCCCGACTGACAGACTGATTATTCTCACTCTCACTTTTGTAAGTATTATTATTATAAATATTACTTGACTGCCGGTTCGGCACATCAAGAACTTCCAGTTCGGCATTTCTTGATATGCCGTTTTCGCAGTTCTTGATATTCCCGTTTTGCACATCAAGAACTGCCGATTCGGAAGTTTTAGATATTCCGTTTTGGCATATCTGCGTATCATGCGGGTTTGCGGGTTCTTTTTCTTCATTTTTCTCCGAATTTTCACCGTCAAACTCACTGCCAAACTGCTCGGCGTCGCTGTCGGCAAGAGTTGTTTTCAGCACAAAGAGCAGGTTCGGAAAGCCCCTGCCCTGTCGCTTTTCAGCAAGCAGTCCGGCGGAAATAAGCTCTTTAAACGCCGCTATTGTCTTTTTATATGTAATGCCTAAAGTCTTTGCCGCTTCCTCACGGGTATAGATAAGATAGACCTCTCCCTCCCCGTTTATCCAGCCGTTTTTCTGCGACAGCCCCATTCGGTCAAGCAGCAGGGCGTAGATAAGCTTGCTTTCGGCTGAGAGAGCTCGGTATTTGGGATCAGCGAACAGAGACAGCGGCAGCTTTAAAAACCGCCGGTCTATTACATCGCTTATTCTGTATGTATTCTCCATATGTACTTCCTCCTCGGTTTATAAGTCTTTGCCTTCTATTTCCTTTAAAGTACTGCAGTCTATTCCTCCTGACAGGTCAAATTCGTCCTTGTCCTCCGGCGTGTCAGATATATCGTCAAAGTGTAATACATATTGCTGTGCCGGTTTTGCGCCGGTATTTTTATTTTGTTTTGTCGTCCACTCAGGTTTGTGCTCCGCCGCCTTGCAGTATTTAAGCAGCCTGAAGGACGGGTGCTCCTCGGGAGTTATTTTTTCAAGCATAAGCGGCTTTGCTCCCCGTATCAAAAGAATGGCTTTGTCCTTAGGCAGCCGCCTTATCTCGTCGGGCATCATAAGAGGTCTGCCGGTGCTTACTTTGTTCTGCATATACGGCCGTAAATTATTTATTTTCGCCGAAAGGGTCGGCATTACCGGAACATTCGCGTTGTTGACCCTTACGGTTATTTCTCCGCACTGCTTTGAGATAAACTCGGCGGTCATAGCGTCGTTGCAGCCTAAAAACAACTGGTAATCGCAGTCGCCTACTATCTCCTGCCATTCATTTTTTGGGTATCTGTCAGAAAGCTGGGCAATGCTCTGCACCACCGCCTGAATGTTTATATTGCGCGAGCGTGCCACCGAAAATATTTTCTTGCTGTCAAGCAGGGAAATATTCGCAAATTCATCCATCAGGACATTCACGCACACCGGAAGTCTGCGGTCTTCCTGTAATCTTGCAAGATCAAACAGCTTTACAAAAAGCAGCGAGAAAAAGAGTGAAGACAGAAACTCGAGCGAGGAATCCTGATCGGATATAATGCAGAAGTAAGCGCACTTTTCTCTGCCGGGCAGTGATAAATCAATTTCGCTGTGCTTGGTTATATCGTCAACCAGTTTGTTCTGAAAAACATTAAGGCGGTTTCCGAGACCTATTACTATATTCCCCCATATCTGCTTATGCGCCTGACGGAATATACCGTAGGGCGGCAGCGCCGGATGGTCGGGAGGCAGCGCCCTGAACCGCGCGTCAAGTTCTTGCACGGAGGTTGTGGAGAGTATCCGGTAAATCGTGCCGAGGCTCCTTTCCTCTGGCGGCAGAAGCCTGTCCGTTCCGGGATAGGTAAGGGTCCCGACATAGTGCAGCAGCGCCATAAGCAGATTTTTCTCCGCCTTTTCCCAGAAATCTCCGCGTTCGTTCTCATTAGAGGTATTCCGTATTATTATCTCGGCGACACGCTGGACAAGGTTTATATCCTGCGCAGTATCCATAAGACAGTTCCAGCCGTCCGACGCGGACAGATCAAGCAGGTTGTACGCCTTTACCGTGTACCCCCGCTCACGCAGAAATTCCGAATACATTTCGTAAAACTCGGCTTTTGGGTCGGCGAGTATAAGGCTCTCTCCCCGTCTTGCCGCCTGCATTACAAACGGCATTACAAAGCCTCTTGATTTTCCTGTGCCAGGCGCGCCGTATACCATTACATTCTCCGCTATGCCGGGTATTTTTTTCATCGCGGCATAGTCCCCGTTTGAAAATTTGCCGAAAAGCGTGCCGTCAAGTTCTTTTATGCCGCCTTTGTTTAAAAACGCACCCAGCTCGTTTTTATCCATAAAGCCGGAAGTGCCGTGAGTGCCCTCCGGCAGTATTTCTATTCCCCTTTCTTTATCCTTTACAGTTTTGTACCCGCTTAAAATACTCTTTCCCCTTTCGGTAAAAAGGCAGTACAAAAGCACGCCTGCTATTATTACGCCGAAACCCGCGGGAGTAAATACAGCGCGGATATTTTTTAACGGGTCAAGCGTAAAAAGAGGTTCATCTCCTCCGCACCATACATTGTTAAGTCCGGTAACTACCGAGTGAATCAGAAATCCGGCGGCGTAAAGCAGTATAAGGGCGATAAGAACATATCTTGGCAGTTTATCTTTATTCTTTTTGTAAAAGGATATTATCCATTCCTCAGCCTTTGCGATAATCCTTGACGGGCGCACTTAAATACTCCCCTTTCTCTGTTATATACGGTTCGGGTGTCTTCAGATAAAGCTCCGGCGGCAGCTTCAGTATTTCTTCGGCCGTTTTTGTGCTTATAGGGTGCAGTACCGCTTTCCTGCCCCTTAAAATTTCCTTTGCCGCCTCTGCCTGCCAGTCAAGCAGGATAATATGCACTCCGTACTCGGCGGCGGTCTCCATACGCGGGATATCCATATCTATCCCGACAAGGATTTTTTCTTCCGCGTCATACCATTTGTGCGAGGGCGGCGAATATTTGCTTTTAAGAATGTGCTGTGCTATCTCTTTTCTCCAGTCGTTTACCGATATTATACGCATCTGTCTTGCGCCATTCACCGACAATGGAAAAAAGCAGACCGGACAGTCGAGCCGTCTTGCCGCGTCAAGCACCGGCAATGCATTTGATCTTGTACTCTTTTGCCGCATAACCATTAAAATTTCTTCGAGCTCTCCGGCTCCGGTAAAAGCCGCCGCACTTTTTCTGCCGCCGGTTAAAATATTCATAGTAAAGGTATTCCTTTCAGTTTCGGGGTACAGTCCGTCGTTATGTTCGGATATGTAATAGACTGCCGCAGCGGTATTTTTTAAGTAAAGCATTCCGTTGAATCTCGCCGTACCGAGAGGATTTTTGTTTTTTTCCCTTCTTAATGTAAACGACGGCATAAAGGACGGCGGGTTGTTTCTGTCCGGGACAGCAGAACAAAACACATCTGTCTTGCCCTGAAACAGAAAAAGCATAAGCTCTGAGGTTTGAAGACGGCGTGTGAGAAACGCGCCGGCTCCTCTGCTTTTGCTGTCATACTCATAACTGTAACCAAGTTTATACAGTGTCTCCTTGCCCTTTTCCGTAATTCTGATACTGATACCGTTTCTGCTCTCTCTCAGCTGACCTGTCATAAGCAAATAGGCCAAATCCTCTTTATTGATGCTCTTGCTTTTAATGGGAAGATCCCTGCACCACCCGCATAGCCTGAGAAGGTCTATTTCTGTATTGGTGTATAACAAAGAGCACTACCTCCCGTACCCGTGTAACATTTGCTGTTTTCAACTGCGCCAAAATACATATAAAATCCTTTAATAATGCGTGTTTTAAGGTTATGCACTTTTTACGAAAATTAAAAAGCCGTTTTTCACCGTATTTTTTCAAAAAGCGCACTACCCCAGTTCCCCTGACAGGCGCATATCCGTGAATATTCCGGTCTCATCATCAGGTAGCACATAGATATGGCAGCAGCTCTCATCCCGCTGCTCTGTAAAAAGTCCGAGCGACATTTCAAAGCAGTCGTCATCAGGAAAAAGCCTGCCCTTAAGCGCGTTCTGCACCGCCTTGTATCCCTTATTGTCGTGGTCGAATACATCGCTCACATCACGCGGGCAGCACTCTATAATTCCCAGAAACGCTTTATTGAAAAACGGAAGCTTTATTTCGTCAGAAGCTTTATTTAAAAGCCTTAAAAGACAGTCTGAAACATACTGCGTTCCGCCGACAACCTTGCAGTGAGGCAAAAGTGAATTCAGCTTAATATGTACCCAACCCTCACACGTTACGGATATTTCCCCGTAAACTTCAGTAAACTTTCCGTCAGGCGGCCTTGTATGTATATCTTTTTCCGCTGTTCTCAGCTGTTCATACAAACGCCGCATTTCTATACAAGCCATTTCCTGCTGCTGCAGCGCGACTTCCAGAAGATTGTTGAAACGCCCACTGTCCGGCTGGACCGACAGCAGGGAATCGACACACGCATTACTTGCGAGCACACGCTTTTTCATTTCTTTGAGTAACTGAAAATTTGTAGACAAATTAAAAATCCTTTCTTGATTTCATATCAATATTATGATATAATATGCATATAATAATTACGAGGTGATACTTATGCCGTCAATCAGACCGAGTTCAGATCTCAGAAACAATTACAACGACATATCTGATTTTTGCCACCGTTACAACGAGCCGGTATTTATAACAAAAAACGGAACCGGAGATTTAGTTATCCTTTCCAACGAAGCATATGAAAGGCTTTGCGGTCAAGCTGAGCTTCACAGACTGTTAGACGCCGGAATCGCAGAAATGAAAGCGAATAAACACCGCCCGGCAGCCAAGGTTTTCGACAAGCTTGAAAAGGAATTTGGGTTTGATGAAGTATAATATAGTATTTGAAGATTCAGCCGAAAATGATTTGACGGATATATTCGAATATATTTGCACAAAACTTCACGAACCGGAAATTGCAAAACGAATATACCGTGCACTTAAAAAAGATATACTTTCGCTTGAAACAATGCCCTTAAGATTTGCCCTGATTGACGAAGAGCCATATAAATCAATGGGTGTGCGATGTATTCCAATTGAAAATTATACGGCTTTCTATATTGCCGACGAAACCGCAAAAACCGTACATATATTACGCGTTCT
>CALWDJ010000038.1 GCA_944376655.1 uncultured Clostridia bacterium | reverse complement strand
GAGCTTCGGCATTCTTGTACCGTAAGCGCCCATTCTTGTAATTTGGCTTTGTGTTTCAGCTCATTTGATGTCATTTTCATTTCCTCCCGTGTTTCGGTATGCTGCAGAACTTTCCGTTATGTTCCGCTACTTTCATTATCTCACGGGTGTCTATGTACCGACTTATTTGACGGTTACAATTATTCGAGAGAAGAACATAAAAACAGAGTGTTCTTCAATAACCTTTCGGTTACTGTAAGAACACTCTGTATGGCTGGGGTGGCAGGATTCGAACCTACGAATGCAGCAGTCAAAGTGCTGTGTCTTACCGCTTGACGACACCCCAGTATGAAATTTTCTGTTGCGCTGAAAACCGTTATATTTAAGCAAAAAGCGACTCGCGAAGGCAAGCCGCTTTTTTGTGGGGTGGAAGATGGGACTCGAACCCACGGTCTCCAGTGCCACAAACTGGCGCTTTAACCAACTAAGCTACATCCACCATAGCGCAAGAACTATTATACCATAACAAAGGATTTTGTCAATAAAAATTTTTAAAAAACAGGAAATATTATTTTAGTTTATTTGTCTTTGAAAAATCCTGTGTTTTGTATGCTGAAAACAGTTTTTCGATATTTTTGAGCAAGTAAAATACGAGCGTCACGTGAATAATTTGACATGGGTCAAATATATTTTATTTAGTGGGTATTATATTAAATTAACTTAACTTAACAAAAAAATAAGATTACCTCAAAAAACATATGAAAAAACTTGACAAAATTCAGGTAAAGGGGGTATGATGTAGGTAGATATATATTGTATTGTTTCAATTATATAATTTGTTTTTTGCTTGATTTTTATATAATGAATACAGTGTTGATTTATTTATTATTTTACTGTGATCAGGAGTATGCCAATGCTGAAAAAAATCTCGGAAAAAATAAATAAAAGCTATGAAAATGAAAAACAAAGTAGAGACATCGTTTTCAGTGTACTGAATATACTGATTATGGCGGCTTCCTGTATAATGACTGTTGTCAACATTGCTACGCGCGAAGATGGGCTGGCGATTGCTACAGGATTATTTGCGCTTTTGTGTTTTCTCAACTATCTATTGGTTAAAATAAATATTTTAAAATTAAACATATCAGTTGCGGTTTTTACAGTCGAAGCAATGCTGTTGCTCATATTTTTTATTGTATCCGGAACTCCGGAAGGATTCAGCGTTTTATGGACACTTCTTGTCCCGGCGATAAGTATGTATGCTATGGGCAAGAAAATCGGTTTTTTTTCAGTATAGTCACGCTTTTGCTGATTATTTTCTTTTTCTGGGTACCGTTTGGTCGTGAACTTCTTCAGTATGAATATTCTGAGACTTTCATGTTACGGTTCCCGTTTGTTTACATAAGCTTGTTTGCCACAGCGGCATATATAGACATTGTTCTCACCGGAATATACGACAAGCTCAAAGAAACCGAGGAAAGGGCTCGTTATCTTTACAGACACGACGCGCTTACCGGAATTTACAGCAGACATGCTTTTTACGAAGAGCTTGAGAAAATTCTGAAGGCTCCGTCGGATATGCCGGTATCGCTTGCTCTGATGGATATTGACGGATTCAAGGAGATAAACGACAAATACGGTCATAATGCGGGAGACGAGATTCTGAAAGAACTGTCCTGCATTATATTGGAAAACGTGTGCGAACACGGAATTGTGTGCAGATGGGGCGGTGAGGAGTTTGTCCTTTTCAGCCGTTGTGGACATGATTTGTATTTGATATGCGAGGAAATACGCCGGATTATAGAAAAAGCGGCGGTTATATATGAAGATACAGAGCTTTATGTTACGTTAAGCATAGGAATAGCCGTTGCGGAAAGTATAAATGAATTACAGCTTAATGATTTTATAAACTGTGCAGATACGGCAATGTATATCTCCAAAAAAGATGGAAAGAACAAAACGACTGTGAGAAATTTTGCTGTGGCAGAAAATTTGAAAATTTTAGAAAAAAATACTTGACAACGGTTTTTGTTTGATGTATAATGCAATGCATAAAGGCAAGGGCGTCTTTGAGTTATAACACTCAAAGACGCTTTTTCAGTTTAATATGGTAATAAAGGCAAAGGCGTCTTTAATGTTTCAGCATTAAAGGTGCCTTTGCCTTTAATTATATTTGAAAAGGAGATATAACTATGGGAAGCGTATCAGAGTATTTCGGAAGCCTGGTTTTTGACGACAGGGTAATGAAGGCCAATCTTACCGCTGATGTTTACAGGTCGCTGAAAAAGACGATAGATGAGGGGGCAAAGCTTGATATAGGAGTCGCGAACGCGGTTGCCGCCGCTATGAAGGACTGGGCGGTTGCGAACGGCGCTATACACTACACACATTGGTTCCAGCCGCTTACCGGCATTACCGCAGAAAAGCACGACAGCTTTATTTCACCGTCACCCGACGGAGGCGTAATAATGGAATTTTCCGGAAAAGAACTTATAAAAGGCGAGCCTGACGCGTCATCTTTTCCGTCTGGCGGGTTAAGAGCCACATTTGAGGCACGCGGATATACCGCGTGGGATCCCACTTCCTACGCTTTTATAAAGGGCAAAACGCTCTGCATACCCACCGCGTTCTGCTCATACGGAGGCGAGGCACTTGACAAGAAAACTCCGCTTCTGCGTTCAATGGAGGCGCTTAATAAACAGGCGCTGAGAATACTTCGTCTATTCGGTAACACAAGCGCAAAATGTGTACGCTCATCAGTAGGACCTGAGCAGGAATACTTCCTTATAACAAAGGAAATGTATGATAAGCGTCCTGATTTAAGATTTACCGGACGCACGCTGTTCGGCGCTAAACCGCCAAAAGGTCAGGAGATGGACGATCACTATTTCGGCGTAATCAAGCCAAGGGTAGCGGAGTATATGGAGGAACTGAACAAGGAACTTTGGAAACTCGGAATCCTTGCTAAAACAGAACATAATGAAGTGGCTCCGGCACAGCACGAGCTGGCTCCTATTTATACTACAACCAACATAGCCACCGACCACAACCAGCTTACAATGGAAATAATGCAAAAGGTAGCGTCAAAGCACGGACTTGTCTGCCTGCTCCATGAAAAGCCTTTTGCCGGAGTAAACGGAAGCGGCAAGCATAACAACTGGTCCATAGCTACCGACTCGGGACAGAATTTGCTTTCACCCGGAGAGACGCCGTACGAAAATGCGCAGTTTTTGCTTTTCTTGTGTGCTGTAATAAAAGCAGTTGATGATTACCAGGATTTGTTAAGGCTTTCGGTTGCGACAGCCGGAAACGATCACCGTTTAGGCGCTAATGAAGCTCCCCCCGCGGTTGTTTCAATGTTCCTTGGTGATGAGCTGAACGCTGTACTTGAAGCGATAGAAAATGACACTCCGTATCAGGGCGCGCAGAAGACGCAGATGAAGCTCGGAGTAGATGTTCTGCCTAAGTTCAACAGAGATACCACAGACAGGAACAGAACCTCTCCTTTTGCTTTCACCGGAAATAAATTCGAGTTCCGTATGCTGGGTTCTTCAAACAGCATTGCCTGTGCCAACATAATGCTTAACGCGGCGGTAGCGGAGAGCCTCAGAATATACGCCGACCGACTTGAAAAAGCGGAAGACTTCAAGACTACACTCAACGAGATGATAAGGAAAACAATAAAGGATCATAAGCGCATAATATTCAACGGCAACGGCTATGACGACAGCTGGATCAAGGAAGCGACGGAAAAAAGAGGACTTCTCAATTACCGTACGACCCCGGACTGCATGCCGCATCTGCTTGACAAGAAAAATGTCGATATGCTGACCTCCCTTAAAGTCTTTTCTGAGGCGGAGCTGAAATCAAGATGCGATATTATGCTTGAGAATTACTCTAAAACCGTAATTATTGAGGCTAATACAATGGTCAGCATGGCGAAAACTCAGATAGCGCCCGCGGTAGAGGCTTATACGGCAGAGGTTGCGCGTGCCGCGGAGGCGAAAAAGCAGCTTGACCGGAATCTTGCCTGCGAATATGAAACGGGTCTTGTAAGGCGCTTGTCGTCGCTTACGGACAGAATATTCGCAAAGGCGGAGGAGCTTGAAAAGACCCTTATAGAGCTGAATAAAGCGGCAGATGTAATTGCCGAGTCGGAAATGGTGCGCGACACGGTGCTTCCGGCGATGAACGAGCTGAGAATTCCCTGCGACGAGGCTGAGACTTTGACATCGAAGGAATATTGGCCGTTCCCGTCATACGGAGATTTGCTTTTCGGAGTAAAATAACAAAGATAATGATGAAAGGGTGATTTTTAATGTTGATTGATACTTTATGGGTATTTTTAGCAGCTATTTTGGTTTTCTTTATGAATCTTGGCTTTGCTTCGGTAGAAGCGGGCTTTGCGAGATCTAAAAATACCGTTAATATTCTGTCCAAAAACTTTATTGTTTTCGCGGTATCGTCGCTCGGCTTTCTGCTACTGGGCTGGGGCTTTATGTTCGGCAGCGACAATCCGTTTATCGGTACCGAGAATCTGTGGATTTTAGGCGGCAGCGATTTGTCCGCTTATGACAGCACTCTGACCGAGAATGTCCCGTTTTGGGGAAAGTTTTTCTTTCAGCTTGTATTCTGCGGAACCGCCGCGACAATTGTTTCAGGAGCGGTAGCGGAAAGAATCAAGTACATATCCTTTATTATTTTCTCGTTTGTGCTGACGCTTTTCATATATCCCGTGGTAGGTCACTGGATATGGGGCGGCGGCTGGCTGGCGGATCTCGGCTTCAAGGATTTCGCAGGCGATACTGCCGTCCACTCGGTAGGCGGATGGGCCGCGCTTTCCGGAGCTATGATATTAGGGCCGCGTATCGGCAAATATGATAAGAACGGCAAGCCGCGTGCCATTCCTGGACATAATATGTCACTTGCCGTAATCGGTTTGTTTGTGCTCTGGCTCGGCTGGTTCGGATTCAACCCCGGCTCTACAATGAGCTTTCAAAATCCCGAAGATGTCATGCACATTTTGATGACAACAAATACCTCCGCCATAGCTGCGGTTCTGACATCCACCGTAACGGCGTGGATTTTCATAGGCAAGCCTGACCTCGGCATGACTATAAACGGCTGTCTGGCAGGTCTGGTCGCCATAACCGGAGGCTGCGCTTATATAAGCATAGAGGTTTCGCTGCTTATCGGCGCTATCGCAGGCGTGCTTGTGGTATTCGCGGTAATGTTCTTTGACCGCATTAAAATAGATGACCCCGTAGGAGCTACATCGGTACATTTGGGCTGCGGAGTTTTCGGAACTATTTGCGTAGGTCTGTTCGCAAAAGAGGGAGTCACCTCGCTTTCTACCGAAAACGGTCTGTTTTACGGCGGAGGCTTCGGACTTTTAGGAAAACAGCTTTTAGGAATAGTGGCTGTCGGAGCGTTTGTTTTTGTTTCCTCATCAATAGTTTGGCTTGTACTTAAGAAGACTGTCGGAATACGCGTTTCGGCTGAGGAGGAAATAGCCGGTCTTGATATAGGTGAGCACGGCAACCATGCTTATCCTGATTTTGTACAGACTATTGAGGATATAGACTACGGCATTGAAAACGTACCTGCCGTAACCGGAGAGGTTCCTTCAGAGGAAGCGGTCCCGGTCAAGAAGGTACCTGTGTCGGATGCCGAAGCCGTTAAATTCACAAAGGTGGAAATCATCTGCAGGGAATCACGGCTTGAGCCGCTCAAGACCGCGATGATGGATATAGGAATCACCGGAATGACGGTGTCTCATGTTCTCGGCTGCGGAATACAGAAGGGCAAGCCGGAATATTACCGCGGCGTACAGGTAGAGGCGAGCCTGCTGCCCAAGGTGCAGGTTGATATAGTGGTCAGCAAGGTGCCGGTAAGAAGCGTTATAGAAACGGCTAAAAAAGTACTTTACACCGGTCATATCGGGGACGGAAAAATATTTGTTTACGATGTTGAGAACGTCGTAAAGGTGCGCACCGGTGAGGAAGGCTATGACGCCCTTCAGGACGTTGAATAAAATACATTATATATCTTTAAAAGCGTTTGAGAAAAGAGAAGTAACGAAGACAGCCCGCCCATAAGCGAGCGCGGGACGGTGAAAGCCGCGCGGCGGGTCTTCGCGAATAACACTTTTCGAGCTGCAATCCGAAAGAAGCGAATATTCAAGTAGGTGCGCCGCGGTGCCGCGCGTAAGCCGGCAGAGCCTTTTTTGAGGCACGGAAAAGAGAAAAAATAGGTGGCACAGCGAGTACAGCACTTGCCCTATTGAATGCTGAATTATTTTACTTTACGGAGGAATTTACGATGTGTTCTGTAATGGGTTATTGCGGCGGCAGTGCCGCCCTTGACGCGTTTAAGGCGGGTTTTATGAGAACGGTTTCAAGAGGTCCCGATGACAGCCGTATTGTAGATACCGGAAACGGTATTTTAGGCTTTCACAGGCTTGCCATAATGGGACTGACTGATTCGGGTATGCAGCCCTTTTGCCTTGACGGCAGCTATGCTGTCTGCAACGGCGAGCTTTACGGCTTTGAGAAAACAAGGGCGGAGCTGCGGGCTATGGGTTACAGCTTTAAAAGCGACAGCGACTGCGAGATAATACTGCCGCTTTATAAGGAATACGGCACCGATATGTTCGCCATGCTCGACGCCGAGTTCGCCTGCATTATATATGACGGGAAAAGCGGAAAATACATAGCGGCGAGGGACCCGATAGGGATACGCCCGCTTTATTACGGGTACGATAAGGCAGGCACGGTAATATTCGCGAGCGAGCCTAAAAATCTTGTCGGTCTTGCGGACAGGATAATGCCGTTCCCGCCGGGGCATTACTATATTGACGGCAAATTCATACCGTACTGCGATATTGCCGCGGTGAAAAAATATGTTCCGGATACGCTTGAGACGGTCTGCGCGAAAATTCACGACAAGCTGGTTGCCGGAGTGGAAAAAAGACTTGTTTCGGACGCCAAGGTGGGCTTCCTGCTGTCCGGCGGGCTTGATTCCTCGCTTGTATGCGCCATAGCGTCGAGAAAAAGCGGCACACCGATAAGAACCTTCGCGATAGGAATGAGCGGGGACGCGATAGACCTTAAATACGCAAAAGAGGTCGCCGATTTTATAGGCAGCGAGCATACTGAGGTTTATATGACCCCACAAGAGGTGACAGGCTCACTTGAAAAGGTTATAGAGCTGCTCGGCACTTACGATATAACCACTGTCAGGGCGAGTATGGGAATGTATCTTGTATGCAAGGCAATACACGAAACAACCGATATAAGGGTACTGCTCACAGGAGAGATTTCCGACGAGCTGTTCGGATACAAGTACACCGATTTCGCCCCGTCGGCAGAGGCGTTTGAGGCGGAATCGCAGAAGCGGGTGCGCGAGCTTCATATGTACGATGCACTGCGCGCCGACCGCTGTATATCGGTAAACTCGCTTGAGGCGAGGATTCCGTTCGGCGACCTTGATTTTGTGAAATACGTCATGTCGGTAGACCCGGAGCTTAAGCTCAATAAGTACGGAAAGGGAAAATACCTGCTGCGCCGCGCCTTTGAGGACGGCGGATATCTGCCGGAGAGTATTTTATGGCGTGAAAAGGCTGCGTTTTCCGATGCTGTGGGTCATTCCATGGTGGATTATCTCAAGGAATACGCCGAAAGCCTTTACAGCGATGAGGATTTTGAGAAGCTGAGCGGAAAATATACTTACGCGCGTCCCTTTACAAAGGAATCCCTTTTGTACCGTGAAATATTCGAGAAATATTATCCCGGTCAGGCGGAAATGATAGCCGGCTTCTGGATGCCCAACAAAGACTGGGAGGGCTGCGACGTGAACGACCCGTCAGCCAGGGTGCTTTCAAACTACGGAGACAGCGGAAAATAAAAAAAAAACCGCCCGCGCGGCGGCGTTATTGAAACGGAGGAGACTGTAATGACTAAATATATATTTGTTACCGGAGGCGTTGTTTCGGGTCTCGGCAAGGGAATAACCGCGGCGTCGCTCGGCAGGCTTCTTAAATGCCGCGGGCTTAAGGTGGCGGCGCAGAAGCTCGACCCGTATATAAATGTTGACCCGGGCACCATGAGCCCTTATCAGCACGGAGAGGTTTACGTCACCGAGGACGGCGCCGAAACCGACCTTGACCTCGGACATTACGAGCGCTTTATAGACGAGGACTTGAACAAGTATTCCAACCTTACTACCGGCAAGGTATACTGGGAGGTGCTCAATAAGGAGCGCAGAGGCGAGTATCTCGGCTCGACAGTGCAGGTAATACCGCATATAACAGACGAGATAAAGGAATTTGTCTACCGTGTGGGCAGAAAGACCGGAGCCGACGTTGTTATAACCGAAATCGGCGGAACGATAGGCGATATAGAGTCGCAGCCGTTTATTGAGGCGGTGCGCCAGATCTCGCTTGAGGTCGGCGCCGAAAACAGCCTCTTTATTCATGTGACGCTGGTGCCGTTTCTTAAAGGCTCTGACGAGCATAAGTCAAAGCCCACCCAGCATTCGGTAAAAGAGCTTCAGGGAATGGGTGTAAAGCCGGATATAATAGTACTGCGATGCGACGAGCCGCTCGAGGAATCGATATTCAGGAAAATATCGCTTTTCTGCAACGTGAAGCCTGACTGCGTTATTGAGAATATGACTGTTCCGGTGCTTTATGAGGCGCCGCTTATGCTTGAAAAGCAGAATTTTTCGGAAATAGTATGCAGAGAGCTCGGAGTAGACGCTCCGCCGCCCGACCTTGAGGAATGGACGCAGATGGTAGAGCGCATAAAGGCGAGGCGGGGCTGCGTAAATATAGGGCTTGTCGGAAAGTATGTCGGACTGCACGACGCGTATCTCTCAGTAGCGGAAGCGCTGCGTCACGCAGGATATTTTTACGATACACATATTAAAATACACTGGATAGATTCCGAAAAGCTGACCGCCAGCAACGTATCAGAGCAGCTTTCCGGACTTGACGGAATCCTTGTTCCGGGCGGCTTCGGCAACCGCGGCATAGAGGGTATGATAACCGCGGCGAAATACGCAAGGGTCAACGGGCTGCCGTATTTCGGGATATGCCTCGGTATGCAGATAGCGGTTATCGAGTACGCGAGAAATGTCGCCGGAATAGAGGACGCAAACTCCGGCGAGTTCGATGAGCAGTGCCGCAGCAAGGTGATAGATTTTATGCCGGGGCAGAGCAGCGATATCGACAAGGGAGGCACTTTAAGGCTGGGCGCTTATCCCTGCAGAATAGCCGCCGGAACGGTAATGGAGCGCTGCTACGGCACGGACAGCATAAGCGAGCGGCACAGGCACCGCTATGAGTTTAACAACGATTACCGGGATATACTCGTAAATCACGGACTTGTTTTGAGCGGAATGTCGCCCGACGGCAGGCTGGTGGAAACGGTTGAGCTGCCAGACAGGGATTTTTATGTAGGAGTTCAGTTTCACCCCGAGTTCAAGAGCCGACCGAATAAGCCGCACCCACTGTTTAAAGGCTTTATATACGCCGCGGTTTCTTATTCCGGAAAAAACAGGGAATAACAGGAAAATATGGGGGGGTAAATCAGAACCGTTCGCTGTTTAAGTGAACGGTTCTGGCTGTCAATAAACCTTAAACTTTATTTTTTGCGGCGTTAAGCTGCATTCTGTTTTTCCGGCGACAGGTGCGTCGGAAAAACACCTTGTAAGCGAAAACCCGCTTAACAAACGGGTTTTCAAGGTCACAGGGGTGGTATTGGCGGGGATAGAGTGCAGTCCGGAAATCTTTGATTTCCGAGCGAACGGCATTCCCGTCCAAGAGAGTGTCGAAAAAGTCGACACGCTCAACCGTTCGCTGTTTAAGTGAACGGTTTTATAATATTTTCCATAAATTATAAAAAAAACATTGCAATAAGCATATACAGGCATTATACTCATATTATCAACTTTAAATAAGGAGCGGAAAGAAAATTGAGTATAACGTTCGACAGTGAAAAAAGATTATTCAGCATATCTACGGAAAACAGTTCTTATATTATGGGAATCGCGGCAGATGAGATACTTACACATATTTATTACGGCGCAAAAGTAGAGGATTCGCCAAATGTCAGGGAAATTTATTCGGATTATATATTTAAAAGCATGAGCCCTTCTTACAATAAGGAAAATCCGTATATATCAACTGCCGGGATATATCAGGAATATCCGACCTTCGGGAGCGCCGATTACAGGGTTCCCGCGCTTAAAGCCGAGTATGAGGACGGCACAAACGTCACGAGACTTGTATATGATTCATACAGAATTTACGGCGGCAAGCCGGCGCTTGAGGGACTGCCTGCCGTATATACCCACAGTGATGAGGAAGCCGAGACGCTTGAAATCACTCTTAAAGACAAGTATTCACAGATGCGGGTTATACTGCTTTACAGCGTGATAAAAGGCTTTGACGCGGTTATAAGAAGCGCGAGAATAGTAAACGGCGGTAAAGAAAAAATAAAGCTGCGCTCGGCTTTAAGCGCGAGCATGGATTTTTATAACGCGGGCTTTGAAATTACATATCTTTCGGGTTCATGGGCAAGGGAAAGGCATATCAAAAAAGCTGCGGTAGCTCCGGGCAATTTCACGGTTGAAAGCAGAAGGGGAGCCAGCAGCCATGTGCTTAACCCGTTTGTCGCGGTTTCCGAAGTCGGAGCAGATGAAAAACACGGTGAAGTGTACGGGTACAGCCTTGTATATTCGGGCAGCTTTATTGCGGGAACCGAGAGCGATGAGGAAAGCGTAAGAGCCTATATCGGCATAAATCCGTTCAATTTCTGCTGGACGCTTGAGGCAGGTGACAGCTTCCAGACGCCCGAAACGGTGCTTGTATATTCGGCGAACGGCTTCGGTGAAATGTCAAGAACATATCACAGACTGTACAGAACAAGGCTTTGCCGCGGTAAATACCGCGACACGTCAAGACCGGTGCTTGTAAACAACTGGGAAGCCACATACTTTGATTTCAACGAGGAAAAAATACTTGAGATAGCCAAAAAGGCGGCGGAATGCGGCATTGAGCTTATGGTGCTGGACGACGGCTGGTTTGGAAAGCGCGACAACGACAAATGCTCGCTCGGCGACTGGTTCGTGAATTATGACAAGCTGCCCTGCGGCATTGACGGTCTTGCCGAGAAGGTAAACGCGCTCGGTCTTAAATTCGGACTCTGGTTCGAGCCGGAAATGGTATCACCGGACAGCGAGCTTTACAGAAAGCACCCCGACTGGTGCCTGCATCAGAAAGACAGACTAAGGAGCGAGAGCCGCAATCAGCTTATACTTGACCTGTCAAGGAAGGACGTATGCGACTATATTGTAAAAGCCGTAAGCGACGTGCTTGAAAACGCGAATATCGCGTACGTAAAATGGGACTACAACCGCAATATGTCCGAGGTCGGCTCGGCGCTGCTCGACCCCGAGCGTCAAGGTGAGACGGCGCACAGGTATATGCTCGGACTTTACAGCGTGCTTGAGAGGATAACCTCCGCGTTCCCCGATATACTGTTTGAAAGCTGCTCGGGCGGCGGTGGAAGATTTGACCCCGGAATGATGTACTATATGCCGCAGGCGTGGACGAGCGACGATACCGACGCCGTGGAAAGGCTTTATATACAGTACGGCACAAGCCTCGCCTATGCCTCCTCAATGATGGGAGCGCACGTTTCAGCCGTTCCTAATCATCAGGTGGGAAGGGTGACGCCGCTTGAAATGAGGGGCCTTACGGCGATGTGCGGCAGATTCGGTTACGAGCTTGACCTGTCAAAGCTCACCGACGAAGAAACAGAGACGGTAAAGGAGCAGATAAAGCTCTATCATAAATACGAAAACACTGTACATAAGGGAGATATGTACCGGCTCCTGTCACCGTTTGAGTGCGACGCGGCGGCAGTTGAGTATGTCTCGGAGGACAGGAAAGAGGTTCTGTTTTTCTATTTTAATATAAAAGGCACGCCTGCTATTCCCGACAGGAAAGTAAGGCTTGACGGGCTTGACGCCGGAGCATATTACAGGAACACCGGAAACGGCGAGGTTTATTCGGGAGCGGCACTTATGAATATGGGACTGCTTATGCCGAGAAACAGCGATAATTTTTCGATGCTGACTGTATTCGAGAAGCTCTGATTTTGACAGCTTAATAATTTGAGGAACAGACCGTGTTTACGGGAAGACAGCCTTAAGGCTTATTCTGACGCGCCGGTCTGTTTTTTTGCGTGCCGGCGGCAAAAAAATATTGACAAAAAGTTAACACTACGGTAAAAATTAGCGGCTGCCGGTGCTTGAAAATAGCGGGAAATTATAGTATAATAAATTGATTATAAGTTGAACGGAGAATAATTTTGCCGCAGATGATAAAAAACGATAAGCTGCCTGCCGAGCAGAGCATTTACGCCGCGAGAGCCGCCGCCCTTGCGGCGCGGAAATACGGTGAAAACCCGAAAGCCTGCGTCGTTACCTTCGGCTGTCAGCAGAATGTGAGCGATTCGGAAAGAATGAAGGGTATGCTCGTCCGGTCGGGCTATACACTTACAGAGAATATGTCCGAAGCGCATTTTATACTTTTCAATACCTGCGCCGTAAGGGAGCACGCCGAGGACAGGGTGTACGGCAATATCGGCACCACAAAGGCGCTGAAAAACGCCAATCCCGAAATAATCGTCGCTGTGTGCGGCTGTATGGCGCAGCGGCAGAGCGTGGCGGACAAGATAAAGCGCAGCTACCCTTATGTCGATATGGTTTTTGGCACGCAGGTGCAGCACAGGCTGCCCGAGTTTATTTACAGGCGGTTATCGGGCGGAGGCAGAATTTTCGAGCTGTCGCTTGATAACGGCGAGATCCCTGAAGACGTCCCGATTAAAAGAGACGGCACCTTTAAAGGCTGGCTGCCTGTTATGTACGGCTGCGATAATTTCTGCACCTACTGCATTGTGCCTTATGTTAGAGGCAGGGAGCGCTCAAGGGAGCCTGAGCGTATAATCGCTGAGGCAAGTGACATGATAGCCTCGGGCTTTAAGGATATAACGCTGCTCGGTCAGAATGTCAATTCCTACGGAAAGGGCGAGCCGCACGGCGTGGATTTCGCTGAGCTCTTAAAAAGGATAAACGCGCTTGACGGGGACTTCCGCATACGCTTTATGACCTCTCATCCGAAGGACTGCACAAAGCGGCTCATCGATACCATAAGGGACTGCGAAAAGGTCAGCAGCCATCTGCACCTGCCTTTTCAGAGCGGAAGCGACCGAATTTTAAAGCGTATGAACCGCCGGTATACGAGAGAAAGCTATCTTGAACTTATAAGCTACGCAAAGGAAAATATTCCCGATTTATCGCTCACCTCGGATATAATAGTAGGATTTCCGGGCGAAACCTACGAGGATTTCTGCGAGACATTAAGCCTTGTAAAAGAGGTGGAATTTTCCTCGCTTTTCACCTTTATATATTCCCCGCGCGAGGGCACGCCCGCCGCGGCTATGGAAGACCCGGTTTCAAGGGAGGAAAAGGGCAGGTGGTTCTCCGAGCTTTTAAGGGTTCAGGAGGACATAGCGAAAAGGAATATCGTAAAGCATATAGGTAAAACCTACCGTGTGCTGTGCGACGGTTTTTCGCAAAGTGAGGGCTTTATGACAGGCCACAATTCCGGCACGACTGAAATAGAGTTTGAGGGCAGTGCGGAAATGCTCGGAAAATTTGTGAATGTTACCGTAAAAAAATATGACGGCGCGCTTTACGGCACCGTGACAGAATAAACATACGAAAGGAAAATTACAATGGACGTTATAGCAAAGGCGAGAGAACTCGGAAAGGCAATTCAGCAGGACGAGCGTTTTATACGCTACGCGAAGGCGCGTCTTGCGAATGATGACGATAAGGAGCTTCAGGATGCGATAGGCGAGTTCAATCTTGTCCGCATGGAGCTTGACAGGGAGGTAAACTCCGATGAGAAAAACGATGATAAGGTAAAGGAGCTCAACGAAAAGCTCAGAAAGGTATACAGCTCGGTTATGTCGTCACCCGCCATGGTGGAGTACAACACCGCTAAGGCGGCGCTTGACACGCTGGTAAACGAAATCAACGTGATAATCTCAAAGAGCATTGACGGCGAGGACCCCGACACCTGCGACACAAGCAGCGGCTGCACGGGCAGCTGTGATTCCTGCGGCGGTTGCCACTGATTTAATTCTGATTTGTAGGCTGGGAAGTGAAAAAATGTCGAAAGTGTCGGAATTATCCCCGATGATGAAGCAGTATATCCGTATCAAGGCGGACAATGAGGACAGTATCCTGTTCTTCAGGGTCGGCGATTTTTACGAGATGTTCTATGACGACGCGAAAACCGCCTCCGAGGAGCTTGACCTTGTGCTCACCGGAAAGGACTGCGGGACAGAGGAGCGCGCGCCGATGTGCGGCGTGCCGTACCACAGCTGCGAGGCGTATATAGCGAGGCTTGTCGAAAAAGGCTACAAGGTGGCTATCTGCGAGCAGACGGAAGACCCTGCTACGGCGAGGGGTCTTGTGAACCGCGATGTTATAAGGGTTGTGACCCCAGGCACGGTAATAGAGGACACCATGCTTGAGGAGGGAAAAAACAACTATCTCGCCGCGGTGGCTTTCGCGCAGTCGGGCGTGGGGCTCTGCTTTGCCGACGCCTCGACAGGCGACTGTCATATAACTTCCCTGCCGGCGGAGGATTTTGAAAGCAAGGTAAAGGACGAGCTTTCCCGCTTTTCACCGCGCGAGGTGCTTGTCCCCGAAAGCATCAAAGCGAAGTCGGCTTCGCTTTACGACTATCTGAGCCGTGAATTTCCGGCGATGGTCTCCGAAAGACCCGACAGCAGCTTTAATACCGATAATACCGCCGCGCTTTTCAACGAGCATTTCGGCGTTTCCGAGCTTCAGAGGCTCGGAATAGAGCCGGGCAGCGCAATGGCGGCGGCTCTCGGCGCGGTAATAGAGTATCTTTTTGAAACCGGAAAAAGCTCGAATATATCGGTAAATCAGATAGAGGTTTATACCGACAGCCAGTTTATGCGGCTTGATATGACGGCGATTCGCAATCTTGAATTAACTGAAACTATGCGTACAAAATCAAAAAAAGGCTCGCTTCTCTGGGTGCTTGACAAGACAAAGACGGCAATGGGCAAGCGGCTTATCCGCAGCTGGACCGAAAAGCCGCTGCTTAATATAGCCGCCATAACCGCGCGCCAGAACGCGGTGGACGAGCTTTGCTCGGATACGGTATTAAGAGGAGAGCTTGGCGAATACCTTTCAGGCATAAAGGATATAGAGCGGCTTATGACTCGTACTGTTTACGGTACGGCGTCGGCAAGGGATCTGCTTTCTGTGGCGGCGACAGCGCACAACTTTCCGCTTATAAAGCAGCTGCTTAGCAGCGCTGAGTGCAGGCTGCTTAAAGAAATCTGCACAGATATAGACCCACTCGATGATATAACGGAGCTTATAGACAGCGCTATATCCGAAAAGCCGCCCGTAACCGTGCGTGAGGGCGGACTTATCAAGGACGGGTACAACAGCGAGGTTGACGAGCTGCGCAACATTATGCAGCATGGGACGGACTTTCTTTCCGAAATTGAGGCGAGGGAGCGCGAGCGCACCGGAATAAAAAATCTGCGCGTCAAATACAATAAGGTCTTCGGATACTATATAGAGGTTACAAATTCTTTTCTTGACAAGGTGCCGGAGGATTACATAAGAAAACAGACGCTGACGGGCGGAGAACGGTACATAACCGAGGAGCTGAAGGATATAGAAAAGCGTGTCCTTAACGCAAAGGACCGCATAGTTCAGCTCGAGTACGAAATATTCGACGGTATAAGGAAAAAGGCGGCGGCGGAGCTTAAACGCTTCCAGCGCACCGCCGCGGCAATAGCCAAGGCGGACGTTTTGCGTTCGTTTGCCGATGTAGCGGTTACAAACAGATATTGCAGACCGCTTGTGAACAACAGCGGCACCGTGCTTATAAAGGCGGGCAGGCACCCGGTAGTGGAACAGGTTATAAAAACGCCGTTTGTCTCAAACGATACCCTGCTTAATATGACCGACGAGCGCTGCGCCATTATAACAGGCCCGAATATGGCGGGAAAATCCACATATATGCGTCAGGTGGCTCTCATAGTGCTGATGGCGCAGATGGGCAGCTTTGTTCCGGCGCAGATGGCTGAAATCGGCATTGTGGACGCTATTTTCACCCGTGTCGGCGCATCGGACGACCTCGCGGCGGGACAGTCCACGTTTATGGTCGAGATGAGCGAGGTCGCCAATATTCTCAAAAACGCCACAAATAAAAGCCTGCTTATTCTTGACGAGATAGGCAGGGGCACCTCAACCTTTGACGGTATGTCGATAGCGAGGGCGGTGCTGGAGTTCGTGGCGGATAAAAAGAAGCTCGGCGCGAAATCACTGTTTGCCACCCATTACCATGAGCTTACCGAAATGGAAAACGAGCTGAAAGGCGTTAAAAACTACAATATCGCCGTGAAGAAGCGCGGCGACGATATAATTTTCCTGCGGCGCATAGTGCGCGGCGGCGCGGACGACAGCTACGGTATAGAGGTCGCCAAATTGAGCGGCATACCCGACGAGGTTATAAAGCGCGCCAAGCAGATTCTCAAAAAGACCGAGGAGGAGGGGCTGGTCACTTACAGGACAGCCGCCGACCCGGATATGCAGCTGCCTCTTGAAATGCAGGGGGCGCAGGATATTCTGCACGAGCTTCAGGTGCTTGACGTGAATACGCTTACCCCCATAGAGGCAATGCAGTTGCTTTTTGACTTTGCCAATAAAGCAAAATCAGTATAATAAAGGAAAAAGAGGTGTAAAAATGCCCCGGATAAATCTTCTGCCGAAGCAGGTGTCGGAGCTTATTGCCGCCGGCGAGGTGGTGGAAAGACCGGCATCGGTCATAAAGGAGCTGGTTGAAAACTCCATTGACTCGGGAGCGGACAGTATAACAGTTGAGATACAGCACGGCGGAATAACCTATATCCGCATAACCGACAACGGCTGCGGTATTTCCGGTGCCGATGTGCCAAAGGCGTTTTTGCGCCATGCCACAAGCAAGATAAGGACAGGAGACGATCTTGATTCCATTGCGACGCTCGGTTTCCGCGGAGAGGCGCTGGCGGCTATATCGTCGGTATCGAGGGTTGAGATGTTTACAAAGCCGTCTGAAGAACAGCTCGGAACCCATTATATGATAGAGGGGGGAACCGAAACGCTTTGTGAGGAGGCAGGCTGTCCGGACGGAACCACGATAATAGTAAGGGATATTTTCTACAATACTCCGGCGCGTATGAAATTTCTTAAAAAAGATGTTTCAGAGGCTAATTCTGCTGCCGCCGTGGTGGACAGGATAGCCCTTTCCCATCCGTTAATCGCCTTTAAGTTTATAAGGGACGGCAAACAGACACTTAATACATCGGGCGACGGTAATACCGCCGGTGCGGTTTACAGCGTTATGGGGCGTGAATTCGCCTCGTCCTTAATACCCGTAAACGGCACATATGAGCGCATTACGGTGACTGGGCATACCTGCAAGCCGGTGTCCTGCCGGCCTACAAGAAATTATCAGCTGGTTTTTTTAAACGGCAGACTTGTCCGCTCGGGTACGGTTACCGCCGCGGCGGAGCAGGCGTATAAAAACAGCGCCATGGTGGGAAAATTCCCCGGATTTGTGCTTTATATCACCGTTCCGTTCGATACGGTGGACGTAAATGTTCACCCTGCCAAAACAGAGGTGCGGTTTTCGGACGAGCGCCGCATTTTCGACGCGGTATATTCGGCGGTCAAAAACGCGCTTGCGCAGTCGGACACAAGACCTGAGGTAAAGCTCAAAGAACCGGTGTTCAACCGGTTTGAGCGAATGAATACAGAGCAGTTCCGTCAGCAGGCGATAAAGGAAGAGCCGACGATAGCGGAGCGCGCGTATCCCGCCGGTTCGGGTTTACATAATGTTACGAATAATGTTCTGCGCAGCAATAATAAGCCGGCTTTTGTGAATAATTATTCCACTGTCGGGAAGAACGGAGAAAGGGTAGAACCGGCGGAAAACGGCTATACAGCGTACGGTGCGGCGGGAAAAGCGGAAAACCGCATGAAACCGGCCCGACCGTTCCCGCCGGCGGTATCGGTTGACATAACAAAAGAGCCTGATGAAGAAAAACAGGTGCCGGCGGAAGCTAAGGCGCAGGAAAAAGAGGAAAAGCCTGTGCCGGAGGTAGTGCTTATAGGCGAGGCGTTTGCGACATATATTATCGTTCAGTCGGGCGACAGCATTTTTATGATAGACAAGCACGCCGCGCATGAGAGAATAATTTTCAACCG
>CALWDJ010000037.1 GCA_944376655.1 uncultured Clostridia bacterium | reverse complement strand
TCTTTTTTAACATTGCGGTTAAAAATTTGGATTTCCGCCCGCACTCTGTTTTTACTGCGGACTTTTACAATTGCCTATAAAATATAAAATATAACGCAGAAATACTGCAAAATGCTTCCTATTACCACGAAGATGTGGAAAACCGAGTGCATATAACGGTGAACGCTGTGTCCTGCTATGCCGTACAGCACGGCGCCGACGGTGTAGGAAATACCTCCGGCGAGCAGCCAGAGAAAGCCCTTTAGACCTATCGCGTCAACCGCTGTTTTTCCGGTGAACACGATGCACCAGCCGAGCGCTATATAGCAGATTACCGAAAAGACATTGTATTTTTTAAGGTCTATGGCGTTTAAGGTTATGCCGAGCGCCGAAACGCCCCATACTATGCCGAAAATGGTCCAGCCGAGGGCGGTGCTGTATTCCCTTAAGGGGACAAGCGCTATCGGCGTATAGGTTCCGGCTATCAGTATAAACACCGAGCAGTGGTCTATCACCTGCATTACCTTTTTCGCCATCGGCGGGATAAGACCGTGATACACGCTTGAAATGGTGTAAAGTATTATCATTGAGAATCCGTATATAAAGGCGCCCACCACCTGATACGGGTCGCCGTTCAGGAAAGCCTTTACCACGCATGTGGTAAGCGCGACTATGCCGAACGCTCCGCCGACTATGTGCGACACCATGTTGAAAATTTCCTCGCCTCTTGTATAATCGGGCAGCTTGCGGTCAATGAGCTTTGTTCTTTTCATATGTTACCTCTTGATTAGTATGCTGTTACTATAATACTATAATTCACCGGAAAAATAAAGATGTTTTTTAAACTGTAATATGATATAATCCGTAGGGGGTGATATTATGTATACCGAAGAAATAAAGGCGGCGCTTGCCGCCATGTCGGAGGAAAGCTATAAAAGGTTCTCGCTGTCGCTTATAAAGGGCTCGTCCCTGCCGGTTCTGGGCGTCAGGCTGCCCGCCCTTAAAAAGCTGGCGGCGGATATACGCGCTTCGGGCAGGGGAGAGGAATTTCTTGAGCTGTGCGATTTCTCAAGCCTTGAAATGTCGCTTCTCTACGTCTATACCTTAGGCGGAATAAAGGGTGAACCGGAAAAGCTCATTCCTCTTTTGAGAAAAGCGGTTTACCGTGCCGACAACTGGGCAAGCTGCGATACGCTCTGCCAGTCATTTAAGCAGTGCAGAAAATGGAGAGAGCGGTTTTACGGAGAAATACTGTCCTGTTTTGAATCGGGAGAAGCGTTTGTTATGCGCGCCGGAACCGTGCTGCTTTTGTCGCACTATCTTGAGGACGGATATATAGACCGTGTTTTTGAGCTGCTCGCCGCTTACAAAAACGGGGATTATTATTACAAAATGGGGGCGGCGTGGTGCGTAGCCACGGCGGCTGCGAAATACCGTGACAAAACCTATGAGTTTTTAAGCGGAAACAGGCTTGATGGTATCACTCACAACATGGCAATACGCAAAATAACCGAGTCCCGCAGAATATCCGTTGAGGACAAGCTGTTGTTTAAAAAATTAAGGCGGTAAGCAACGGTCGATTTATGTCGAATACTTTACATAAATTTTTTATTCATTTTATTGTGAATAAACATTTATTCAACTTATCCACACAGTTATCCACCGAAAAAAGCCTCCAAAGCCCCATTTTGCGTTTTAAAAACCGATTTTATGTTGATATGTCGGTGGATAAGTTGGATAACTTCAAAGGTTGTCCGGGTTTACATAATGATTTTTTTGCAAAAAATATTATACAAAAAAAGCGCTGAAATTTCTATCTCATCAGTATATAAACCAGTGCAAAAAGCAGTTTTTTGTCCGCTTTTTCGCTCATTAAAATAAGCAGTAGACCTATTATAAGCGCTACGTCGGTGTCCTTTGAGAAAATATCGAGAAATGGCAGGTCAAGCCCCGAAAGAAAACCGCCTGCCACGCTGTTTTTCTGTACTGCCGAGGCTTCGTTTTTGCTTGTTTGATTTCGGTTTTGAGTATGCTGTGCATTCTCGTTACGGCGGTGGGAATTATCGGCCGTATTCTGTTTGGGCGGCTGATTTGAACCGCTCCGGCTGTTCTGCGGCACCTTTACAAAGGAGGGGACGGGCGGCATACGCTGCCCTGTGTTTACCGGAGCGGCGCGGGAGCTCATTTCCCTCATACGCTCAACCGCCGCCTGCTGCTGGCGCATAAATTCATTGTCGTTCATATTCATAATATCTCCGTTCTGCCGCAAAAGCCGCGCGGCGCGTCCTTACGGATTTCTTTCGTGTATCACAGCTTCAGAAGGCCGCTTTCCTTTATAAGCGGAAGCAGGTCGAGCAGCTTTAATATTTTCATCGCGGTGTCGGCGCGTTTCTGCCGCTCCTCGCTCAAATGGGGCTTAAGGGCGTTTATAAGCTGTACGCGCGAGTCGTCCGACGAGCTTTTCAGCTGCGAAATAATGGATATTATCGCCTGAAGCTCGCTGCCCGACAGCATATCGCCTATATCGGAGAGCTCTCCGCTGCCGATAGCGGGCGCCGCCGGCTCGGCGGCGCTTTCGCCTAAAATGCTTTCCGCCATTTTGCGGACGCGCTCCATGCTTTCGGGGTCAGAAAGCAGCTCTGTCAGCTTTGAGCTTAAATCATCCATTTTTTCCTCCGCCCTTTAAAAATGTTTTAAGCAGCGCTTTTGCCTGCGGACTGTTAAGCAGCGCTTCCATACTTTTCCTGTCTGACATAACCTTATTGAGCTTTTCCCTGTCCGCGGGAGAAAGATTTTTTATGAGCGCGTCGGCGTTTTTGCTCTGAATGGCGCCCGCGAGGCTCTGTTTGTCTATTTTTCCGCCCGAGGACGACAGCACGGCGTCCATCAGCTTCTGTTTATCTATTTCGTTGTTGTTCATTGAAATTTCCCCCGTTTGTGATAAAATAAGGTACAGTAAATATTATGAATGAAAAAAATATTATAGAATAGGTGCAATGATGAGAATAACGGTTATTTCCGATTCGCACAGAAACGTGCGCGCGGTAAGGCGGATACTTTCCGAAAGGGAGGATTCTGCCCATGTCTTCTTTTTAGGTGACAATACCGCCGATATTGAGGATATGGCTCCCCAATTTCCCGAAAAACGGTTCTATATCGTAAGCGGCAACTGCGATTATTTTTCCGTTTATCCGTCGTCGGGGATAGAGAATTTAGGCGGCAGAAAAATTTTTTATACCCATGGCCATACGCTTGGAGTAAAGCACGGGACCGGAAATCTTATACGCTCCGCCAAAGCGGCGGGCTGTGAAATTGCCCTTTTCGGGCATACTCACACCTCACAGATATTATATGAAGACGGCCTGTATGTTGTTAATCCCGGCTCCTGCTCCGAGCCGCGCGATTCCGCAAAAAGCTACGCTGTAATAGATATTGAGCAAAACGGCATAATGCCGATTATAATCAAATTATAAAAATACCGCCGCGCAGAGCGTCAGAGAGGGAAAAAACCTCAATGCGCCTGCGCGGCGGTATTGCTTTTTATCCTTACGGTATAAAAAGTCAGCTTTCCGCCGGATTATCGCATATTCCGACGAACAGAAGCACGCCGTCGCGCGATATGATTCCGTAGATGAACGGGCGGAAACACCTATATCGGGAAGTAATAATACCGTTTCGTGCTGTTTTTAAGTCACGGAGAAGAATGTGTAAAGAGAGCATTCTCCTGTTGTTTTGCGGCTTTAGAAAATTTAGCTCTGCAACAATTAACAAACCTTCCTGCGGGAAATATTTATATTGATTTCAAGCTATTAAACAATAAAATTGAAATCCAGCGAAAATCGAAAAAACTTTTTCCGTCCCGGACGGATTTCAGAGCAGCGCGGTGTAGACCTCTTCACCGCCGTTTACATAGACCTCGGCAATATACGAATCACGCATTATTTTAATATCCGATATCTTTCCGTTATATATTACCGGATCTCTTCCGCAGCGTTCAATAATAAATCCGTCCGCGGCTTTTTTAAGACAAGGGTCGCTGTCTTTAAGCAGTCCGGCAACCTCTCTTACAGGATAAGCGCGAATTTTGCCGTTCTTTAAAGTAAGCTCTCTCGGAAGTGACATACATCCGATGTCTTTCTTTGCATAACCGCTGTATTGCCAGCCCGGAATCCAGGAAATAAGAATATTTCTGCCTGTATGATCCCTGAATACCTGTCCCGCATACTGGTCAGGACCTTTGTCAATCTCGGAAGAATACTTTACGGTAAATCCGCCGCAGGAAAATTCACCGTACATAACAGTAAAATACGGCTTTTGGCCTATCGGGCATACAGAGGCGGTGAGGAGCCACAGTCCGTTTTCGGTCGGCATAAAGGACGGACATTCGGCGTACATACAATTTTCCCATTCGCACATAACTCCAGCGTATTCCCAGTCTAAAAGGTCATGGCTCTTGTAAAGCAGCAGACGCGCCATTTTGTCTTCCGGATTGCCGGTTGCCATAACGCAGTAATACTGCCCGTCAGCGCAGCATACTGCGGGGTCGCGGAAATCCGGACCTCCCTTCGGCGGATGGTCGGAAATTACAGGATTGCCGGAATATTTTTCAAAATGCAGACCGTCTCGCGATACTGCGGCGCTTACCGTTTGCTTTCCCGCCCGGTCGATAGAAGCGTAAAACAAAAAAAGGTTGCCGTCCTTAACTGCCGCAGTGCCAGACCAGCATCCTCCGGCGTCGTATTCACGGTCGGGGAAAAGCGCGATCGGCAGTTCCTTCCAGTGCAGAAAGTCTTTTGTCACGGCGTGGCCCCAGTGCACAGGCTGCTTATACGGTGTTTCAAAATCCGGAGCGTGCTGATAAAAGATATGGTAACAGTCATTGAAGTGCACAAGCCCGTTCGGATCATTTATCCAGCCTTTTGACGGGCGGTAATGGTATACGGGTCTTAATGTGTAATCCATATATAGCAACCTTTCATTTTTAATTTAGTAAAGAAACCGTTCATTAGTGCCACAAACACTTTTTGAGATTATTCTGCAATGCCTTTTGGCGCTATGGTATAAATTGTGTTTATGTTTCAGCCCTTTATGTCTGATTTTTCAAGCCCGAGAAGTTTTTTCTTTGTTTCTATTCCGGCGGCAAAGCCTGTAAGACTGCCCGATGCCCCGACCACCCTGTGGCATGGAACCGCGAGCAAAATGGGATTTTTATTGCAGGCACCGCCCACAGCCCGGGCGGCTTCAGGGTTTCCGGTTTTCGCCGCTATTTCGCCGTATGAGGCGGTTTCCCCGTAGGGTATGTCAAGCAGAGCGGAGTAAACCTTTTTCTGAAAATCCGTGCCGGTTATCTTAAGCGGCAGGTCAAATTTTTGCCGCTTACCCGAAAGATATTCGGTTATCTGCCTGAAAGCCTCGTCCGAAAGCTCTGTAAATACGCTTTCGCCTTTTTGACCGGCGGTTCTTATAAGGCTTACGGCGCTGTCTGTCACGCCTATTTCTATAATACCGATATCAGTGTCATAAAAGGCGCTTGTAACGGAATTTATTTGCGCTTTTTTGATAACGGCAGAGCCGAGCAGTATTCGGCAAAGCTCATTTGTGTCACCGGCGATAAAATCCGCTCCGGCGTTTTCCAGCTCTTTTCGGCTTCCGAAGCCGTAAAGCACTCCGGCGGAGCGTATCCCGTTCGCTTTGGCGCCATCGATATCGTGAAACCGGTCGCCGACCATTACAGTCTCTGAAAGGTCTGTGATTCCGGCGTTTTTAAGCGCATAGGCTATCACGTCCGCCTTTTCGGTTCTTGTTTTGTCAAGAGTAGCTCCGGCGGTGAAATAAAAGTAATCCGAAAGACGGAAGTGCTCAAGTATTTTAACCGCGAAAACCTCCGGCTTTGAAGTCGCGAGTATTATTTTTTTTCCTGCCGCGCAAAGTTTGGCGAGCAGCTCATCTACGCCGGGGTAAAGCTCGCTTTCAAAAATTCCGTTTACGCTGTAATACTCCCTGTAATACTCAACCGCTTTTTCGGCGCGCTCCTCGCTCATACCGCAGAAATTCATAAATCCGTACAGAAGCGGAGGCCCTATGAATTTACAGAGCACCGTATAATCCGGCACCGGCTCTCCGCTTTTTTTGAGCGCGTATTTCACCGAGGCGGTGATGCCGGGAGCCGAGTCTGTAAGAGTGCCGTCAAGGTCGAAAAGTATATATCTGAAATCAGGTATAACCGTCACGCCTTTCCGTAATCAGTTTTTGTGCTGATGATGGCTCAGCAGCGGTGAATGATCCTTGCCCTTTATATTCCTGTCAACATAGTTTTTGGTTATTTTCATTACGAGCGGACAGAGCGCAAGCACGCCGACAAGGTTCGGCATCATCATAAGGCCGTTGAATGTGTCTGAAATATCCCACGCGAGGGTTGAGGTCATAACCGAGCCCGATATTATCATAAGCACAAAAATTATCTGATAGATTTTAACGCTTTTCTCGCCGAAAAGGTATTCGACGGCGCGCGTGCCGTACTGCGACCAGCCGAGCACGGTTGTAAAGGCGAACAGCAGCACCGCGATAGCCACGAAAATCTCGCCCGCCTTGCCGAAAACATTGCCAAACGCCTGCGCTACCAGCGTTGCGTCGTTCACGCCCTCGACCGCAAGCCCGGTCTCAAGGTCAATGTAACCTGACGAAAGAACAACAATAGCGGTCATTGTGCAGACCACAAAGGTATCGAAGAACACCTCGAAAATTCCCCACATGCCCTGAACCGCAGGCTCTTTCACGTTTGAGGAGGAATGTACCATTACCGAGGAGCCAAGCCCCGCCTCGTTTGAGAAAACACCCTTCTTGAAGCCCTGCGTCACGACGGTTTTTATAAGTATGCCGGTCGCCGCTCCCCCGACAGCCTCAACGCCGAAGGCAAATCTGAATATCGCCGCGAACATATCGCCTACGCGCGAGATGTTGCTGAAGAAAATGGCGAGCGCGCCGATTATGTAAAGCACCGACATAAAGGGCACTATTTTTTCGGCAACCGCCGCTATTCTCTGAAGACCGCCTATAATTATAAGTCCCGCGATAATCATAAGGCATATGCCGATTATTATTGAAATAAGCGAGATTCCGCCTATTTCGGGAGCGGAAACGCCCGAGAAGAACGCAGACTGAAGATTTATGGTTATCTTGTTTATCTGTCCCATATTTCCTATGCCGAAGGAGGCGAGAATCGCGAAAAGCGAGAACAGGACGGCAAGCACCGCGCCGATTGTTTTGCAGTGCTTCTTTCCGCCGAGACCGTCCCTTAAATAATACATAGGTCCGCCCGCCCATTCTCCGGCGGAATTTTTACGGCGAAAGTAAATGCCCAGTACGTTTTCGGAATAGTTGGTCATCATTCCGAAGAACGCCGCGAGCCACATCCAGAACACCGCTCCCGGACCGCCCACCACAATGGCTGCCGCGACTCCGGCGATATTTCCGGTGCCTATTGTAGCGGCGAGCGCGGTACAGAGTGCCTGAAACTGGGAAATGCTCTTTTTATCTGTCTTTTTTGTAGCGTCAGCGTCTTTCCTGAAAACGCCGCCTATCGTGCTGCGCCACCAGTGGCGCAGATGGGTTATCTGAAAAAACTTTGTAAGGCAGGTGAGAAGCACCCCGGTGCCGAGCAGCAGGAAAACTCCTATCTTATCCCATACAAAATTATATATAATGCTGTTTATTTCGGTCAGCTTTTCAATAAAGATCTCCATTATTATCCCCTTTGACGCTTGGCTCTGATTAGCCGCTTACAGCGTTTTGTCTGTTGTAAGAACGGTTTTTCCGCCCATATAGGGCTGAAGCGCCTTGGGGATAAGCACGCTGTAATGCCCGCCGTCAAAACGCAGGTTGTTCTCAAGAAAAGCGATAAGCATTCTCGGAGGCGCCACAACGGTATTGTTAAGGGTGTGGGCAAGATATTTTTTACCGTCCGCTCCTTTTACTTTTATGCCGAGCCTTCTCGCCTGTGCGTCGCCTAAGTTCGAGCAGGAGCAGACCTCGAAGTATTTCTGCTGCTTTGGTGACCACGCCTCAACATCGTATGACTTGACCTTTAAGTCGGCAAGGTCTCCGGTGCAGCACTCGAGTGTGCGTACCGGAATATCGAGGCTGCGGAACAGCTCCACCGAATAGCTCCACATCTTATTGAACCAGTCCATGCTCTCTTCAGGACGGCAGATAACTATCATTTCCTGCTTTTCAAACTGGTGTATCCTGTAAATTCCGCGCTCCTCAATGCCGTGGGCACCCTTTTCCTTGCGGAAGCAGGGGGAGTAGCTCGTGAGCGTGAGCGGCAGCTTTTCCTCGGGGGTCATGCTGTCTATAAACTTGCCTATCATGGAATGCTCCGAGGTGCCGATGAGATAAAGGTCCTCGCCCTCTATCTTGTACATCATGGCGTCCATTTCCTCAAAGCTCATAACTCCGGTTACTACCTTGCTTCTTATCATATAAGGCGGAATGCAGTAGGTAAAGCCCTTGTCAATCATAAAATCGCGCGCGTAGGCAAGCACCGCCGAATGGAGCCGCGCTATATCGCCCATGAGATAGTAAAAGCCCTCGCCCGCGACGCGGCCGGCGGCGTCCTTGTCTATTCCGTCGAAAAGCTGCATAATATCGGTATGGTAGGGTATTTCAAAATCAGGGTGGGTCTGCTCGCCGAATTTTTCCACCTCTACGTTCTCGCTGTCGTCCTTTCCGACAGGCACGCTCGCGTCCACGATGTTCGGTATCTTCATCTGGATTTCAAGCACTTTCGCCGAGAGCCTGTCCTCTTTTTCCTCAAGCTCCTTGAGCTCCGCCGCCTGCTCGTTTACAAGCCGCTTCATCTGCTCGGCTTCTTCCTTTTTGCCCTGTCCCATAAGCATGCCTATCTGCTTGCTTACGCGGTTGCGGTTGGCGCGCAGGTCATTGGCGCGGTTGTTGGCGGCGCATTTTTCGCCGTAGAGCTTTATTATCTCGTCTACAAGCGGGAGCTTTCCGTCCTCAAATTTCTTTTTTATATTTTCCTTTACAAGCTCTGGATTTTCGCAAATAAATTTAATATCAAGCATTACAATTCCTCCGGTCAAGCCTTTAAATCATAAATTTCAGTATATCATACACCGCCGCTTCTGTCAAACGGTTAGAAGCGATATTACGGCGTATAATAACAAAGGGGTGAAAAAATGACAGGAAAATCAAAGAAAAACGCCGGAACAGACAGTGAAATATCGGTTTACGCGCCGGGCGGCAATCCTGAAACGGCGTTTGATACGGTAAACGCTTTTGGCACCTATAATATACAGCCGACCGCCGATACAGACAACACATATCCCGCGATAGCGCAGGGCTTTAACAAAAAGGCGGTAAAAACCGATCGGGAAAACAAAGCGGCGGAAAAGCAAAACGGGGGTTGCGGAAAAAAGAATTAGGCTGTATAATGTGGTTGAGAAATGTCCGGACGTTTTTATGCGTCCGGACGCAAGTTTAATAAACGAGTTTCTCTGAAAAGGGGTATACATATGAATAAAGTCAAAAGACTTTTTGTGATCGCGGCTGTAATAACTGCTGCTGCGGTCTGCACCGTATCCGGCTCTTTTACCGCCGGCGCGGCTGAAGTGTCCGGCACATCGGGACTTACTATGAAATATTACAACAGCAATTCCGGCGGCGGAAGCTGGACGACGTTTTCAAAATCTGCGACGGTTTCGGGTATTAAGGGAATCAGGCTTACAACTCCCTCAAATGCCGGATATTATCTTGAATATCAGACATGGAACAGCGGAAAAACCGAATTTTATTCTTCGAAAAAAAGCAATTCAACCGCGCGCTTGGACTATGCCGGAACAGGTGACGGTGAAAGTACTCAGCGTGCCGTGCAGTGTCTGCGTATAAACGTTAAAAACCCGAACGGCACGGCGGTGAACACCGGAGTTGTAGTGATATACCGCGTAAGAACAAACGGGGACTGGCTTTCGTGGGTCAGCAGCGGGGATTATAATTACAGTTTATCGCTTATGAAAAAATACGGACTTTCCGGCAATCTTGAACCCGAGGGCGGGGACGATTACGCCGGTATACCGGGCAGTAATATCGAAGGGGTAGAGATAAGACTGTTTGACGAACGCGGCTCGTCTGATTCGTGGGCAGATGTGGTAAGCTCTCTGTCAGGCAGGGAGGAATCGCCGTCTTTATACTACACGACCGGCGGATCGAAAAACTTTATTGAGTTCAGTAAGTCGACCCCGATTCTTTCCGGAACGGTGAATACCTTAATAATAAATACAAGCACTTCAAAAAAATATTATATTTCCTATAAGGTAAAAGCACAGGGAAAGGACGACTATTATCCTCCTATAAACAGCACCCATTACGGAGAGGAGGACTATGCCGGAGCTTTCAGCAGACCTATACAGCGCTTGCGGATAGAAGTCTATACAAATTACGGATCTCCGGTAACCGAAAACATTGTTGTTATGTACCGGGTATATACAGATAAATGGCTTCCGTGGGTGAGCAATGCGGACCCCGAATGGATGGAAAGCGTAAAGCTGAAATATAATATCGCCGGTGAGCTTGATGAATCTGACGACGGCTATGCCGGAATAGACGGTCATAATATTAAAGCGGTCGAGATAAGGCTTTTCGAGGAGAAGTCGCTTATGACCGACTGCGGACATCAGAACGAAACGGTTATAGACGTGCCTTACATAAGCCAGCTTCCTGAATATCCTACAGGCTGCGAGAGCGTAAGCACGGTTATGGCGCTCAATTACGCCGGAGTGGATATTTCGGTGGATACGTTTATAGACGATTATCTTGATAAGAAAAACGATACATACAATTTTGACCCCAACGTATGCTTCGGCGGCGACCCGCGCTCGTCTTCGGGAATAGGCTGTTACGCGCCGGTGATAAAAAAAGCGCTTGATAAAATACTTGCCGGCAGCAATCTGTACGGAGAGAATGTAACCGGAGCGTCGCTTTCCGAGCTTTGCTCCGAATATATAGATAACGGTATCCCTGTTATTACATGGGCAACGACCGATATGGAGGAGGCTTACCCCGGAAAAAAGCTCGCAACGATGCGGTGGATAGCGCCCGAGCACTGTCTGCTGCTTGTAGGCTATGATGACAGATGCTATATTTTCAACGACCCGCAGCGTTCGGCGGAATATCATTATTTAAGAGCTGACGTTGAGGCGGCTTATCAGGCGCTCGGCAGGCAGGCGGTGGTCATTCTCGAAAAGGAGCTGCCCTGTCCGGACACGCCGTCGTCGGCGCAGCCCCGTGAGTACGCGAAGGAAAACACCGCGCCTGAGGCTTTTTCGGGCGGTATTGATTTGGGACGCGGAGCCTTTACCGATGAATTGTCTCTTCTGACTGCCGGAAACGGATTTACATTATATTACGATTCGTCAAGGCTTGTAAACGGCTCGTTCGGCGCCGGCTGGCACCACAGCCTTGAAAAGCGCCTTGAAAAAGACGGCGAAAACATTAAGGTATACGAAACACCGTCGGTTTACTGTGTTTACGGTAAGGTGTCTGACGGCGTATACGCCGCGGCCGGGCACGGCAGGGAAAACTATATTCTGACGGAACTGGAAAGCGGCTATGTGCTTGACTGCAACAAAAACGGGAAGCTGTATTTTGACGCGGCGGGCAGGCTTACCGCTTCGGAAAGCAAGAACCGCGAGACAACCACCCTTTCCTACGGACAGAACAGCCTGACCGTCACTTATCCTGACGGCGGCAGCGTAATGCTTACATTTACGGGCGGACTTGTCACAAAGGTTACCGCGGCGGGGCAGACGGTTTCGTTGACCTATACAAACGGTTATCTTTTATCCGCTTCGGGCGCTGGTATATCGGCAGACTTTACATACGCGGACAATGGAGCGCTGGAGCTTTTTGAAAACGGCTCGGAGACACTGATGGCCGCTTATGACGGGGACGGAAGACTTATTCTCCTTAATGACGGCGGAAAGGAAACAAAGCTGTCATACACGAATGAAAACGGCGGCGTTTCGGTAAGCGTCACCGCGGGCGGCGCAACAGTGAAAGCCCTGTTCGGTGGGAACGGTCTTATTACGGAATATGAGGACGGAAGCGGAAAAACAAGCTATGAGTATGATGAAAACCTTAATCTTACCTTAACTGCTTATCCGGACGGAACACGCAATACTGTGCTTTACAGCGCGGCAAATATGCCGGTAAGATACGAGTACGCCGCAGGCGGTACGAAAACGCTCGCCTATGACGGTGAAAACAATGTGATAAGCATAGTCTACAACGATAAGGGCGACACTAACGGAGACGGTCAGATAGATATAAGGGATTTTGTGAGAATGAAGCGTATTCTCGCGGGCGACGCGCTTCCCGAATATCCGGCGGCGACCGATATAAACGGTGACGGCTCCGAAAACGCGGCGGACAGCGTTATACTCGAACAGTACATTTTCGGTAAAGACGTGGAATTCATATACTGCGAGACCTTTGCCTATGACGCATACAACAATCTTCTGCCGTGACAGGCGAAAATCGCGTACCGCAGACGGTCGGATAAATACTAAATCTTGACAAACGGGGCGGTATGCCGTATAATTCAATATGTAAAAACAGCTTTTGGAGGAATAGTAAACTATGATTAGTGCCGGCGATTTCAGAAACGGAGTAACCTTTGAAGAGGACGGCAATGTTCTTCAGGTTATTGAATTTCAGCATGTTAAGCCCGGAAAGGGAGCGGCTTTCGTAAGAACAAAGGTCAAAAACGTTATCACGGGTTCGGTTGTTGAAAAGAGCTACAACCCCACCGCAAAGTTCCCTACCGCCTACGTTGAGAGAAAGGATATGGAATATTCTTATTCCGACGGCGATCTTTATTACTTTATGGATCAGGAAAGCTATGAACTTGTTCCCATCAACGCGAGCGAGCTCGGCGATAACTTCAAGTTCGTAAAGGAAAATATGATATGCAAGATACTTTCCTATAAGGGAAAGGTATTCGGCGTTGAGCCGCCCACATTCGTGGAGCTTCAGGTCTCCGCGACAGACCCCGGCTTCAAGGGCGATACCGCCACAAACGCCACCAAGCCCGCCACGCTTGAGACCGGCGCTGAAATTCGCGTTCCGCTCTTTATAAACGAGGGCGATATGATAAGGATCGACACACGCACCGGCGAATATATGGAGCGCGCGTAATTCTTTACTGCAACGGAGGTAATTCAGATGGATATTTGTGAAAAGGCAGCTTATATAAAGGGATTGGCTGAGGGTCTTGAGCTTGACGAGAGCAAAAAGGAGTACAAGCTCATAAAGGCTATGATTGACCTTTTAAGCGATATAACCGAAGAGATATGTGAGATTGAGGACGGCTGCGACGAGCTTATGGAGCAGATCGACGCCGTTGACGAGGATCTGTCAAATGTAGAGGATATAATCTACGGCGACGACGATGACGACGATGAGTGCGACTGCTGCGGCGGCGATGAGGTTTACGAAATCGAGTGCCCGAACTGCCACGATACGATATATCTTGACGAGGATATGCTTGACGAGGAAGGCATGACCTGCCCGAACTGCGGCACCGAGCTCGAGTTTGACTTTGACTGCGACTGCTGTGACATTGATGACTGTGACTGCGGCAAGGAAGAAAAGGAATAATAAACAACATCGGTGTTTTGGCCGCGCTGACGCCTTAAGGCATAAGCGCGGCTTTTATTAACGCCGTATTTTACGGAGCGGAAAAATGGAAGTTACTGAAATAAAGCTCGAATACGAGGTCTGCGGAGAGGAAAAGGGCGGAATACCGGTTATAATAGTCGCGGCGGGAATGTCGTCCCGCATGGGCGGGACCGACAAGCAGACGGCGCTTATCGGCGGCGTTCCGGTAATAGCCCGCACGCTTATGGCGTTCGAGCGTTCCCGTGCTGTTTCGGAGATAATACTTGTAGTCAGACCCGACGAGCTTTTCAATATGCAGCTTACGGCGGAAAAGTATGCTGTAACCAAGCTGACTGATATAGTATGCGGAGGAAATTCCAGACAGGAATCAGTGCTTAAAGGATTTGAAAGACTCGGAAAAAGCGCTGAAAAGGTGCTGATACACGACGGGGCGCGACCGCTTGTGAGCGGCAGGATAATAGAATCGGTCGCCTCGGCACTGGAAGAATATCCGGCAGTGACCTGCGCCGTCAAGGTAAAGGACACTATAAAGGAGACCGACGGCAGCGGAAATGTGGTGTCCACTCCCGACCGCTCGCGGCTCGCGGCGGTGCAGACGCCGCAGGGCGTATGGGTAAAGGAATATCTTGAAGCCGCCGGAAAGGCGGAGGACGTGTCGGCTTTTACTGACGATATGTCGGTAATGGAATCGGCGGGTTTCCCTGTGCGGACAGTCGAAGGCAGCTACACCAATATAAAGATAACGACACCTGAGGATTTAAGGCTCGCGGAATTTCTTTTGGGAGAGGAGAGCGGCGAATGAGAATAGGGCACGGATACGACGTTCACCGGCTGGTGAGCGGGAGAGAGCTGATAATAGGCGGGGAGAATATACCGTTTGAAATGGGGCTTCTCGGCCATTCGGACGCCGACGTGCTCCTGCACGCGGTATGCGACGCGCTGCTCGGAGCCGCCGCCCTCGGGGATATAGGAAGGCATTTTCCGGACAGCGACCCCCGTTTTGAGGGGATAGACAGCCGGATTCTGCTGCGGAAAACGGCTGAGCTTCTGCGCGGTAAGGGATACCGTATAGTGAATATAGACGCTACAATAATAGCCCAGCGCCCGAAGCTCGCCGGATTTATAGAGAAAATGCGCGAAAATATAGCGTCCGACTGCGGGATTGAAACTGATGCGGTAAACATAAAGGCTACAACTGAGGAAGGTCTCGGTTTCACCGGAAAAGCGGAGGGCATAGCCGCTCACGCGGTCTGCCTTATAGAGTAATAAGCCGCTTTTTTTCCTCATATTTATATATAAAGAAAGTATGGGGAGAATAATATGAGGCTTTTTATCACTTTTTCCAAAAAAACGCTTTTGATAGTGCTTGCCGCGCTTGCGGCGGGTATAATAATATTAGGCGAGGTATTCACTATACGCGCCGGCGGCGCCGACGGCTCGACAAACGCTCTGCGCTGCGAGTTTGCCCGTGACCTCGGAGTGACTCCGGATGAAACAGCGGTTTCAGTAAAGGAAATAGTAATACCGGAGGAATTTTCCGACGTATATACGAAATACAACGGGCTTCAGAGAAGCGCGGGATATGACCTTATGCCATACAGGGGCAAAAAAGCCACGGTTTACACCTACCGTGTGACAGACGCGGAGGACACGGTGATAAACCTTATAGTATCTGACGGGAAAATAATAGGGGGAGACATTTCGTCTGTCAGGATTGACGGTGAAATGAAGCCGCTTATTCCCGTATGAAAGGAAAAAATATGCCGTCTGAAAGACTTGACAAAATAATAGCCTCACAGCTCAATATATCGAGAAAGGACGCGCGGACCGGAATACGCCGGGGAATGGCGAGAGTAAACGGCGAAGCGGTGAAAGCTCCGGATTTTCAGGTCAAACCCGGGGAGGATATTATTGAGTACGCAGGAGAGAAACTTAACTACAAAAAATACATTTATATAGTTATGAACAAGCCGGCGGGCGTGCTTTCGGCGTCGGAGGACAAAAACCGGCAGACCGTGACCGACCTTGTGCCGGACGGGCTTAAGCGTAAGGGACTTTTTCCGGTCGGCAGGCTTGACAGGGATACAACGGGATTGCTTATAATAACCGATGACGGAGATTTCGCCCACCGCGTGCTGTCGCCCTCAAAAAGCATATATAAAACCTACCGCGCCGAGCTAGACGGGGATATCACGGAAGAAACCCTCGGTATATTTTCCCGGGAAATCACCCTCGCCGACGGCACAGTTTGCCGCAGAGCATATCTTAAAAGGCTGGACAGGCGTACCGCAGAGATAAAAATATGTGAGGGGAGGTATCATCAGATAAAGCGTATGTTCGGAGTGGCGGGTTTAGGAGTCTGCCGTCTTGAACGTCTTGCGATAGGAGATTTCCGTCTGCCGGACAATCTGAAGCCCGGAGAATGCGCCGAATTCCATAAAAATGAGCTCGAGCCAATATTTTCCGGAAACGCAAATTCTCTTGACGCATATTAAACAAAATATCCATTTCAACATTGGATATATTTTGTATAGCAATTTTTTACGCTATTTGTTATAATAACATTAAATTCAAGGCTATTATTTTAGGAGGCTTCATTTATGGCAAGTTTGTCTTTGCGCAATGTTTATAAAAGATATCCGGGCGGCGTCACCGCTGTTTCGGACTTTAATCTTGAAATCAAGGATAAGGAATTTATCATTCTCGTAGGACCTTCCGGATGCGGTAAGTCCACCACTCTGCGTATGGTCGCGGGTCTCGAAGAAATTTCCGACGGTGAAATTTACATCGGCGACAAGCTCGTAAATGATGTTGCTCCTAAAGACCGTGATATAGCGATGGTTTTCCAGAACTACGCTCTTTATCCGCATATGACAGTTTTCGATAATATGGCTTTCGGTCTTAAGCTCCGCAAGACCCCGAAGGACGAGATCAAGCGCCGTGTTGAGGAGGCTGCCCGTATTCTTGATATATCACACCTGCTTGAGCGCAAGCCGAAGGCTTTGTCCGGCGGTCAGCGTCAGCGTGTTGCGCTCGGTCGTGCTATCGTTCGTGAGCCTAAGGTATTCCTTCTCGACGAGCCGCTCTCCAACTTGGACGCTAAGCTCCGTGCGCAGATGCGTACCGAGATTTCAAAGCTCCATCAGCGTCTCGGAACCACATTCATTTACGTTACCCACGACCAGACAGAGGCTATGACCATGGGTACCCGCATCGTCGTTATGAAGAGCGGTCTTATCCAGCAGGTTGATACTCCTAACAATCTTTACCTCTATCCCTGCAACCTTTTTGTTGCCGGATTTATCGGTTCACCTCAGATGAACTTTATCGAGGCAAAGCTGCTTAAAGAGGGCGAGGATTATCTTGTAGAGTTCGGCTCTGAGGATACCAAGACCCGTGCAGGCGTTAAGTATAAGATCAAGCTGCCGGCTTCAAAGAACAAGGATAACTGCCTTGAGCCTTATGCCGGAAAGGAAATAATAATGGGTATTCGTCCTGAAAACGTACACAACGAGGAAGACCTTGTTGCCCTGCATAAGGACGGTGTCGTTGAAGCTGACGTTGAGGTTACCGAGCTTATGGGTGCTGAGACTTACCTCTACATGAACTGTGAGGGTCAGGCGATCAACGCCCGCGTAAGCCCGACAAATACTGCGCGCCCGGGCGATAAGATTTCTATCGCTTTCGAGACGGCGAAGATCCACCTCTTTGATAAGGATACCGAGCTTACAATCTGCAACTGATAAATTCTTGAGTACCGCGCTTTACAGCGCGGTATTTTTTTACCTGTTTTTTATTTTTCCAATAACTTGTGTACGTTAAAAATTTAATAAATTTACCTAAAATAATAACAGAGCATACCTTTTACTTTCCTGTAATCTCAGGTTAAGGAAAACGATACGCTCTGTTTTTTGTTTCGCAAGTATTTTATCTTATGCCGTACTTTTCAATAATGTAGTCCATATCCTTGTCGCCTCTGCCCGAAAGGTTGATGAGTATTGAGCCTTTTTTCATTTCTTTGGCGAGCTTCATCGCGTAGGCGACAGCATGGGAGCTTTCTATCGCCGGGATAATACCCTCAAGCCTTGAGAGCTTGAAGAATGCGTCTATTGTTTCCTCGTCGTCAACAACGTCATATTTTACTCTGCCGATATCGTGCAGGTAAGCGTGCTCCGGACCGGAAGACGGGTAATCAAGACCGCTCGCCACCGAATAAACCGGCGCCGGGTCGCCGTTTTCGTCCTTTAGCATAATGCTGTTGAAGCCGTGCATAACACCCTCGGTTCCGTAAGAAAGGCTTGCGGCGTGGTCGCCGAGCGCCGGACCGCGTCCGAGCGGCTCAACACCGTAGATATCGACAGGGTCATTGAGAAATCCCGAGAACATTCCCATAGCGTTCGAGCCGCCGCCGACACAGGCAACAACGGCGTCGGGCAGCTCACCGGTCATATTGAGGAACTGCTCCCTCGCTTCGATTCCGACGACGCTCTGGAAATCGCGCACCATCATCGGGAACGGGTGAGGGCCGACCACAGAGCCTATGCAGTAAATCGCGTCCTTATATTCCTTCATATACGCGTCAAAGGCGGCGTCAACCGCTTCTTTGAGGGTCATAAGCCCGTCTGTCACCTCGACGACATTTGCGCCGAGTATCTTCATTCTCGCGACGTTCGGAGCCTGCTTTTTAATATCGACCGCGCCCATATAAATGTCGCACTCAAGCCCGAAATAAGCCGCCGCGGTGGCGAGCGCCACGCCGTGCTGACCCGCTCCGGTCTCGGCGATAACCTTTTTCTTGCCCATATATTTAGCCAGCAACGCCTCGCCCATGCAGTGGTTGAGCTTGTGCGCGCCGGTGTGGTTGAGGTCTTCGCGCTTTACGTAAAGCTGTACGTTTCCGAGGGTTGATGACAGCCGTTCAAGATAGGATACAGGCGTGGGTCTTCCCTGGAACTCTCTGCGTATCCGGCGCAGCTCGCTTACGAATTTGCTTGATTTGCATATCGTAAAGTAGGCTTCGGTTATTTCCTCCATCGCTGCCTGAAGCTCGGGCGGGATATACGAGCCGCCGTATTTGCCGAAGTAGCCGTTCGCGTCGGGATAATTCTTGAAATATGTGGTAAAATCTGTTCCGTTGAAAATCATTTTAATTTCCTCCTGATTTATCTTTTTTAATGTGTATTTTAATGCCTGCTGAACAATTCAAAAGTACCTTAACCAAGCATGTTGGTGTAAACTTTTGAATTGTTCAGGTGC
>CALWDJ010000036.1 GCA_944376655.1 uncultured Clostridia bacterium | reverse complement strand
CACGGATTCCGAAGAGCGGATACTGCGGGCTTGGTTGCTATGCGATTGCAGGCATATTTCACCGCTATGGTGGTAAATATGAAGAGAATTACGGCAGTAATTCCGGGTTGATCGCCCGGATTTTTTGCTTTCGGCTGCATTATCCCTGATTTTTGCTCATGCAAGAAAAAAGGTATGTCTTTCGTTTATGAAAAACACACCTTTTTCAGTGCCCTTTGTTTTAAGCCATTTTTGAAAGTTAATAGACGCATGAAAAATAATAGATATTAGTGAGCAACAAACTGTTAACCCAAGAGTCGTTGATACTATGTGATACCAAATAAAACTGTATGATACTGGATGATACGAAACTAAAAAACATCTTGACTGCAATTTTGACCCCCAAATTTTGCAGTCAAAATATACGGGCTATTACTGACTAACATTTAAGCACCGAGCTTACTAAAACCCGGTGCTTTTGTCATTTTGCGTGATATAGTTCGGTTATTTTTTCAATTTCTTTCTTTTGATGTTCGGGTAGCAGATGGGAATATGTATTTGCCGTGACCTTGGTGTCGCTGTGGCCTAACAGTTTAGATACCGACACAATGTCGATGCCTGCCTCTAAACACCGTGTAGCAAAGGTGTGCCGCAGGGAATGAAAGGTGGCGTCTTCGATATCTGCAAGTTTTAATAATTCTTGATAATATTGATAAAACCGCCTTGGTTCAATGGGTGTATTCATTTTGCTGCAAAACAAGAAATCTTCTTCGCTATGCTTTAAGTTTTTGGCTTTCTTCCATTCAATTACTTTTTGTTTATAGTCTAACAGCTCATTTTTTAGTTCATTTATCAAAAAGATTTTGCGAATGGACGAAGCGGTTTTCGGCTCGGTAATGGTGAGGTGGGAAGAATAAACCGAACTATCCTTATTGGGCTGTCGGGAAAGCTGTTTGCCTATAAAAATATAGTTTTCCTCAAAATTAATATCCTGCCATTTTAACGCCAATAACTCGCCTCTGCGAATTCCGGTATACAAATCCAATATCACCGCAAACATAACCAATCGGTCGCTTGCCCGCACGGCGACCTCCAAGCGCTTTTGTTCGTCAACCGTTAATGCGCGAGTGGGATGCGGCGGCCTTTTTGGCTGACGGATACCCTTAACGGGGTTGTAATGTATTATACGGTTTTGCATGGCGTAATTAAAAATCAGCGAAATGAAGTTTCGGATGTTGGTGAGTGTTTTGGTGCTCAGCTCGTCCTCGCCGTTGCTTTTCGTGAGTGTCAGCAGGTGATTTTGTATCATCAAATTGGTGATTTCATTAAGCTTCTTCTTGCCAAGTTCACCAAAATGATTTTTCAGAATGCTTTTGTAAGAATAGTAGGTACTCGATCTGACATATTCCCTCGAATAGATTTCAACGCATTTTTCAGCCCATTCGGATAGTGTTGTGTTGCCGGCAGAATAGTTTTTCAAATCATTTGCTTTTGCCAACTGAATTTCGTCAATTAGACGGGACAAATTTTCTAATGTTTCCTTTTTGGTTTTCCCGTAAACATAACGCCGTTTTCCTTTAAAGGTGACCGATGTCGTGAATCTGCCGTCTTGGCGCTTGTAAATATGGTATTGCGACAGTTTTTTCATATAATACTCTCCTTATAAGTTTGTTAGTATATTATATAAATTTATCGCAAATTTTCTTAGTAAGCCATTATATATGGTTTGATTCTTTCGCAAAAATGTTTTCTTGAAACGCACCCCTAAATCCGACCATATTATATCTAGACAAAAAATATTGTTTACGCCGTTGATTTTGAATAACATATGCGTACATAAACGGTAGAATAAAGAAAGGAGAGAGCCAAATGGAATTTTATACTCCCGAAAACATCGGCAACATCTTGCAGATAGGCAGAACAAATTTATACAAGATTTTAAAGTATGCCGAAGAAAAAGAAGTGTTTACCGTTGTTCGAATCGGCAAAAGCATACGTGTCCCGAAAGCTGAATTTGATAAGTGGTGCGAAAACGGATGCAAAGGCCTTGATTTCTACAAGAAATAAGGAGAAGTTTTAATTGAGTTTTTCGGCTAAAATTATAAATTTTCTAATTTTAGCCGAAAAATTTATTGACGTATGGGATAAAAACGGTTATAATAATAACAAGAAAAATTACATCCGTGAGAGGTCGTATATGAGTTATATTAACCGTCATATGGAAAATCAAATTACGGAGCTGTCAAAATCGTGGTCGGCTATCCTTTTGACAGGCCCCAGACAGTCGGGTAAAACCACTATGCTTCGCCGTCTTGCTGAGAAAGAGGGTATTGGGCGCGAGTATGTATCGCTCGATGATTTGACTGTTCGCGAAATGGCAAAAAGCGATCCGAAAATGTTTTTGCAGCTCCATAAGCCGCCGGTACTGATTGACGAGGTTCAGTATGCACCGGAGCTTTTTACCTATATCAAAATTTATGTAGATGAGCATCACAACCCCGGCGACTTTTGGCTGACTGGGTCACAGGTGTTTCGTTTAATGCAGGGTGTGCAAGAGTCTCTTGCCGGCCGTGTGGCATTGTTGCATATGGCACCGCTTTCTCAGCGTGAGCTTATGAACGCAGACCCAAGACCGTTTACAACGGATTTTGATGCTTTACTTGAAGACAGCAAGAAGATGACTGCGCTCACCACACCCGAAATGTATGAGCGTATTTGGAAAGGCTGTATGCCCGGTCTTGCCGGCGGTGATTATGCCGACCGCAATGTTTACTATTCGTCCTACTTGTCCACCTATATTGAGCGGGATGTTCGTGAGCTTTCCGGTGCTATTGATGCACTGAAATTTACCCGTTTCATTACCGCCGTAGCCGCTCGCACTTCACAGCTTGTAAATTATAAGGCTATTGCGGACGATGCGGATATTGACCAAATTACTGCGAAAAAGTGGATAGGCATTCTTGAAACATTGGGTATTATTTTCATGTTGCATCCCTATTCCAATAATGTGCTCAAACGCACCATAAAAACACCGAAGCTCTATTTTTATGATACGGGCTTGGTATGTTACCTAACAAAATGGTCCTCTCCTGAGGTTGCTGAAAACGGTGCTATGAGCGGGGCTTTGCTTGAAAACTTTACCGTTTCCGAGATTATGAAAAGCTATCAAAACGCAGGCAAAGAGCCTTATATCAATTATTACCGTGATAAAGACGCAAAAGAAATTGATGTTATTATTGATGGTGACGGAAAGCTCTGTCCCCTTGAAATTAAAAAGACTTCAACCCCCGATAAAAGAATCACCAAAACATTCTCGATTATTGACAAATCCCCCCTTGTTCTCGGCACATCAGCCGTGCTTTGTATGTCGGATAAATTAAGTGCTTTTGACAGCAACAACCTGATTGTGCCGATTTGGATGATTTAATCAACGAATTGCCAACTTTTTTGCGTGTTTCAAGCTTAGTTCTTGCCGGCGGTTACTTTTGTTCCGTAGTTCGGGCGGATTGTTCGTCCGTGGGCGATGATCTCGTCCAAGGTTACCGGTTCAAAGTTCCAGTACATGCATCCTACATTATAAATCTCATTTCGAATTCCTTCGGCATTGAGCTTCGCAGCAAAATCAATCTCATAATCGGCTTCGTCTGTGAAGTGGGAGTGAGCATGCAGGTGAATTGCCTGATATCGGCTTCCGTTATACATCGGAATGAAGTAGTGAGACAGGATGACTCTTTTCTTCGTACCGTCTTCCAAAGTTACACAGATATCGTCATAATCCTTCACTCCGGCAAGAGCTGCTTTGGCTTTTGCGTTATTTAAGAAGCGATCGTGATTTCCTTTGATAAGAATAATCTGACCATTGAGATTTTTGATTATGCTTGGAGCATTATCGTTGCGTGTCTTCCAAATCATATCTCCAAGGACATAAGTGAAGTCATCTTTGCCCACCTTGTCATTCCATCTGCGGATAAGCTCCGAATCCATTTCCTCGACCGATTCAAACGGCCGATTATCAAAGGCAATTACATTTTCGTGACCGAAATGTAGGTCGCCTGTAAAAAATATCTTACTCATTATCTTTCTCCTTAAATTATTCGCTTGACTCAAAACCATGGAACAAAAAATGCATTTTATCGATTCCTTTGCTGATATGCAAACACCGCCATTGTACGACAGGGTACAACGGCGGGGCTTGTCATCATATCGTTACATTGGCGTTTTCTCAGTAGTTTCATTTTTCCTATACACCATTTATACACCATTTTGGCGTGGAGATGCATGGAATTATATGAAGATATATTTTTGCCGGAATCCCGAAAGTCCTTATGCCATAAGGGTTTATCGGGATTTTATGGATTTATAAGGAGATATGAAATTCGGCTTGTGAATTACCATTCCAAGCTTCATTTTGACCGTCCTTTTAGCAGTTATTATAATCCGATTATCAATTATAAGACCTTGCAGCGATATTATCAAGAAAAAACTTATAAAACACAATAAAATGTTTTGCGTTTTGAGGAAATATATATTATAATCAGTATGTATAATTTATACAGGGCTGGTGATTGCGTGCATACTAATTTTACGATTTCGCTTGAGAAGGTAATAAACGAGTTTTCACTTGAGATACTCAATATGCCGGGCGACCCGAAAAAAATTATGATAGGCACTACCGAGATAAACCGTCCGGGTCTTCATATGGCGGGGTATTTCGAGTTTTTCGACGAAAAAAGAATACAGATAATAGGCAAGAGCGAGGAGAGCTTTATTCTCCGCTTCACTCCCGAAAAGGCGGAGAGCAGGCTCCGTGAGTTTTTCTCACGCAAGCCGGCGGCGGTTATAATCTGCCGCAACCTTATGGTGGGCGACGTATATACCAAAATCGCGAACGAATACGGCGTTCCGCTTATGCGCACCGGCGAATCGACGTCGGATTTCACCTCGGCGCTTATCGCTTTCCTGAGTCTTAATCTCGCCCCGAGAGTGACGAGACACGGCGTTCTGGTGGAGGTTTACGGCGAGGGTATACTGCTTCTCGGCGAGAGCGGCGTAGGTAAAAGCGAAACCGCTATTGAGCTTATAAACAGGGGTCACCGTCTTATAGCGGACGACGCTGTTGAGATAAGAAGAGTGTCAAACAAATCGCTTGTCGGCACCGCGCCGGATAACATAAGGCATTTTATAGAGGTGCGCGGAATAGGAATAATAAATGCCAGCCGTATTTTCGGTACCGGCGCGGTAAAGCTGACCGAAAAGATAGACCTTGTAATAAATATGGAATTATGGGACGTGAACAAGGTTTACGACCGTATGGGTCTTGAAAACCAGACCACAAGCATACTGGGTCTTGAGATTCCGTCTCTTACTATACCGGTTAAGCCGGGCAGAAACCTTGCGATTATAATTGAAGTGGCGGCGATGAACAACCGTCAGAAAAAGCTCGGCTATAACGCCGCGAAAGACCTGCTCCAGCGTCTCGGAATGACAGAGGACGCGGATAATATGAATTCTTCAAGCGAAGCGGTAGACCCGTTTTAAATAAATAATATATATTCAGGAGTGTAGAAAATGTATAAGCTTGGTATAGACCTCGGAGGAACAAATATAGTAGCCGGAGTGGTGGACGATAATTACAATATACTCGCCACGGGCAAATTGAAGACAAACGCACCCCGTCCGGCGGAGGAAATAATAGACGATATGGTGGCGGCGGCGAGGACCGCTATTGAAAACGCCGGCCTTAAAATTGAGGATATAGATTCCATGGGCGTAGGCTCTCCGGGAGCTATCGATCCGGTAAACGGTGTTGTCTGCTTCTCAAACAATCTTGAGTTTTACAATGTTCCTATGGCGGCGATGCTCAAGGAGCGCATGGGCGTTGATTTTTATATCGAGAACGATGCGAACTCCGCCGCATACGGCGAGTTCATAGCCGGCGCGGGCAGAGGCACAAACAACTTTATAGCCATAACCCTCGGCACCGGCGTCGGCGGCGGAATAATAATCAACAAGAAAATATATGCCGGCTCAAACTATGCCGGAGCGGAGCTTGGTCATACGGTGATCGCTATGGGCGGAGAAATGTGCAACTGCGGAAGACAGGGCTGCTGGGAGGCTTACGCTTCGGCAACCGCCCTGATACGCCAGACTAAGCAGGCTATGATAAAATACCCGAAAACCGTTATGTGGGAAATGTGCGGCGGAGATATCAACAAGGTAAACGGCATTACCGCCTTTAACGCCATGCGTGCCGGAGACGAAGCGGGAAAACGTGTGGTAGACAGGTATATAGAGTATGTCGCGATAGGCATTTCAAACAATATAAACATTTTCCAGCCCGATGTACTCTGTGTCGGCGGCGGAATATCAAAAGAGGGCGATACACTTATTGAGCCTATCAAGGCGTATGTAAACGGCGAGAACTTCGCGAGAAATGTCGCCAAGAAGACCGAGATAAAGGTTGCCGCTTTGGGGAACGACGCGGGAATAATAGGCGCGGCGTATCTTTGCGATTTGTATAAATAATCTGTCAGGGAGAAGCTATGAGGCTTGAAAAGTTAGCGGAATACTGCTGTGAAATTAAAGCCGGATATGTTGCGGGCGAGTCTATGGCGTGCCATACCAGCTTTAAAATCGGAGGACCGGCGGATATTTTTATCACGGTTTCCTCAAAGCCGCAGCTTTCCGCGCTGCTAAAGAAGTGTAAAGAGCTTGATGTTCCTTATATGATAATCGGCAAAGGCTCAAACCTGCTTGTGTCTGACCAAGGCATAGAGGGAGCTGTCATAAGCCTTGCGGGCATTGACTTTATCCGTGCCGACGGTGAGAGAATTATGTGCGGCGCCGGTGCGGCGCTGTCTGAAGTATGCAGATTGGCGCTTGATAATTCACTTTCGGGACTTGAGTTTGCCTACGGTATACCCGGTTCCTTAGGCGGCGCGCTTTATATGAATGCCGGCGCCTACGGCGGTCAGATGTCAGACGTCGTAATAAGCGCGGAATGTGTAAACAGTGAGGGCGAAACGGTCTTTGTTGAAGCGTCCCGAATGGAGTTAGGATACCGCACAAGCCTGTTCAGGCGCTCGGGGCTTACGGTGGTAAGCGCCGAATTGGGGCTTGAAAAGGCGGATAAAGCCGGAATAGAAGAAAAAATGAACGACTTTATCTCACGGCGCAAATCAAAGCAGCCGCTTGAGTATCCGAGCGGCGGCAGTTTCTTTAAGCGTCCCGATGGGAATTTTGCGGGGGCGCTTATAGAAAAATGCGGGCTTAAGGGCTTCAGCGTCGGGGGAGCCGCCGTGAGCGAAAAGCACGCCGGATTTATTATAAATAAAGGCGGCGCCACCTGTGACGATGTTGTCCGCCTCGGGCGCAGCGTGAGCGACAGGGTTTTTGAAAAGGAAGGAATAAGGCTTGAGCCGGAGGTTATTTTAATAGGCCGCTCAGGCAAAAACAGCTAAAAGGGGATAAAAATATATGGAGCTGCTTATAGTTACGGGAATGTCGGGAGCCGGAAAATCCCAGGCGGCTAATGTGCTTGAGGATATAGGCTTTTACTGCGTTGATAATATTCCGCCGGCTATAATTCCGTCTTTTGTGGAGCTTTCCGCGAGAAGCGGAGACTTGCTTAATAAAATGGCGATTGTCACCGATATGCGCGGAGGTGTGCTTTTCAGCGAGATTGACGACGTGCTTGCCAATCTCAAAAACAATCATGTCGAGTACAAGATACTTTTCCTTGACGCGTCGGACGATGTGCTCGTAAGACGGTATAAGGAAAACAGGCGCAGGCACCCGCTGTCTGACAGTGAGAATATGTCAGTCACGGCGGCGGTGACCAAAGAGCGTGAAATGCTCAAGGAAATACGGTTTATGTCGGATTATGTCGTGGATACAAGCCATATTTCCATCTCACAGCTTAAGGTTCAGCTTTCAAATATTTTCTGCGGAAGCGTAAGCAATGTGCTTAAAATACTATGCAAATCCTTCGGCTTCAAATACGGCTCTGATACCGAAGCGGACCTTGTGGTTGACGTGCGCTGCCTGCCTAACCCTTTTTATGTTGAGGAGTTAAAGGATAAAACCGGACTCGACAGGGAAGTAAGGGATTATGTTATGGCGAGCGCCGACAGCAGGGAGTTTTTCGATAAGCTCACTGCTTTTATAGACTGCGCAGTGCCGCTTTACGCCAAGGAGGGCAAAAGCCAGCTTGTAATATCGGTGGGCTGTACGGGAGGAAAGCACCGCTCTGTCACGTTTGCCCAGCTTATAGGCGAACACCTCATAAGCAAAAATTATAACTGCTCGGTCACCCACAGGGATATTCATAAGTACTGAACGGGCGGAGAATATAAAGGGTAAGGAAAATGTCATACTGTACGGAAGTAAAAAACGAGCTTGCCGCTTTAAGACCTGCGGAATGCTGCATAAAACCATTCGCTTACGGCTTTATGCTGTTCGGCAGGTCTTTTTCGCTTAAAAGAATATCGCTTCAGACGAACAACCGGCGTATGGCGGAAGTGTATGCTGCGGTGATAGAAAACGCATTTTCGGCAGGGGTCATAATAAATGAGGGGGGAAGCGTTCGCCCTACATATACGGCGCAGGTTGTTTCTGAATCGGACAGGCTGAAAATACTTGCCTCATACGATTACGGAATTGCGGAAAGCCGTATAAACACCGAAATTTTAAACCGTGAATGCTGCTTTCAGAGCTTTATAAGGGGCGCTTTTCTCGCCTGCGGCAATATAAACGATCCCGAAAGGGAGTACCGCGTAGAATTTATGATAAGGGACACAGAGCTTGCCGGAGAATTTCTCGAGCTGCTTTCGGGTTACGGAATATCGCTTAAAACCGCCGCAAGGGGAAAGACGACAGTGCTTTATACCAAGGAAAGCGGCAAAATAGAGGATCTGCTCACCCTTATGGGCGCGCCGCACAGAGCGCTTGATATTATGGATACTAAAATAATGAAAAGCGTTAAGAATAATATCAACAGGCGCGGAAACTGCGACAGCGCCAATATATCAAAAACGGTCGAAGCCTCTATAAAACAGCGTATGGCGATTGATTTTCTGGAAAAGACAGACAGGCTTTACAGTCTTCCGTCCGAGCTGCTTTCGGCGGCGGTTCTGCGGCGTGATAATCCGGACGCCACCTTAAGCGAGCTTTGCGCCTTGGCACCTGAGCGTCTCACTGTTTCGGGACTTAATCACAGACTCGCTAAAATAACCGAAATTTACGAGAGACTGAATAAAAAAGGAAAGTAAAAAGGAGGGAGAGCGTATGGATTTTGTACATCTTCACGTGCACACCGAGTACAGCCTGCTTGACGGCTGCTGCCGTATAGAGCAGCTTATTGACCGCGCGGCAGAGCTCGGTCAGAAAAGCCTCGCGATAACCGACCACGGCGTAATGTACGGCGCTGTGACATTTTACAAATACGCTCTTTCAAAGGGCGTAAAGCCTATTATCGGCTGCGAGGTTTACGTGGCTCCACGGAGCCGGTTTGATAAGCAGAAGGGAATAGACAGCCGTTACAGCCATCTTGTGCTGCTGTGCGAAAATAACGAGGGATACCAGAACCTGATAAAACTGGTGTCTGCCGGCTTTACCGAGGGATTTTACTCAAAGCCGAGAATCGATAAGGAGCTGCTTGAAAAGCACAATAGGGGAATAATTGCGCTTTCCGCCTGTCTCGCGGGGGAAATACCGCAGAAGCTGCTGGACGGTGATTACGCCGGAGCCAAGGAAACGGCGCTGTGGTACAGAAAAACCTTCGGGGACGGCAATTATTTTTTAGAGCTTCAGGACCACGGAATACCCGAGCAGAAAAGAGTAAACCGGCAGATAATAAGGATATCTGAGGAAACAGGAATACCGCTTGCCGCTACGAATGACGTGCATTATATAACGCACGACGATTACAGGACGCATAAGGTGCTTCTCTGCATACAGACAGGCACGAAAATAAACGAGGAAAATCCCATCGAGTTCAAGACAAACGAGTTTTACCTTAAATCCGCCGATGAGATGTATTCGATCTTCAGCGCTGCGCCGCAGGCTGTAACAAATACGGCGAGAATAGCCGAGCGCTGCAATGTTTCCTTTGAATTCGGCAGAATCAAGCTGCCGAGGTTTGATATAGGCGACCGTGACCATTTTGAGTATTTTAAGGAAAAATGCTATGAGGGACTTCACAGGATATACGGCAGGTCGCCGGAAAAGGCGGTGACCGACCGGCTTTCCTATGAGCTTGAGGTCATAAACCGTATGGGCTATGTGGATTATTACCTGATAGTAGCCGATTTTGTGGGCTACGCCAAAAGCCACGGTATACCCGTAGGTCCCGGAAGAGGCTCGGGGGCGGCGAGCCTTGCGGCGTACTGCATCGGAATTACCGGAATAGACCCGCTTAAATACGATTTGTATTTTGAGAGATTCCTTAATCCTGAACGTGTTTCAATGCCGGATTTTGATATAGATTTCTGCTATGTCAACCGTGAAAAGGTTATAGACTATGTGGTGCAGAAATACGGCAGGGACAGGGTTTCCCAGATAGTGACCTTCGGCACAATGGCGGCGCGCGGCGCGGTCAGGGACGTGGGCAGGGCGCTTGATATTCCTTATGCTGTGTGTGACAGGGTGGCGAAGCTGATACCCCATTCGCTTAATATGACAATAGAAAGGGCGATGGAGGGCTCGTCTGAGCTTCGGGGACTTTATGAAAACGACGCCCAGATAAAGGAGCTTATAGATACGGCGCTGAAGCTCGAGGGCATGCCGCGACATGCCTCTACCCACGCTGCGGGAGTGGTTATTTCGGATAAGCCGATAGCCGAATACGTCCCGCTCGCAGTAAACGACGACGCTACCGTTACCCAGTACACCATGACGGCGCTTGAGGAGCTGGGACTTCTCAAAATGGATTTTCTGGGACTGAGGAACCTCACTGTAATTGCCGATACCGAAAAATATATAAGGCGGAGGAAGCCGGATTTTGATATAGAAAAAATACCGCTTGACGACGCCGAAACCTACCGTATGATGGGCAAAGGGCTTACGGACGGGGTTTTTCAGTTTGAGTCGGACGGTATGAAAAACGTGTTAAGGCAGTTCGGACCCGAAAGCATAGAGGATTTGACCGCTATTCTGTCGCTCTACCGCCCGGGACCTATGGATTCGATTCCGAAATATATCCATAACCGCCACCACCCGGAGGATATCACCTATGACACACCGCTTTTAAAGCCGATACTCGATGTAACCTACGGCTGCATAGTCTATCAGGAGCAGGTAATGCAGATATTCCGCACCCTTGCCGGTTACTCGCTCGGCAGGGCTGATATCGTGCGGCGCGCCATGGCAAAGAAAAAGCACGATGTTATGGAGCGTGAACGTAAATCCTTTATTTACGGCGAAAAAGACGGGAACGGAAATATTTTATGCACCGGTGCTCTTGCCGCCGGAGTGAGCGAGGCGGCGGCTGAAAAAATATTCAACGATATGTCGGGCTTCAGCTCTTACGCATTCAATAAGGCGCACGCGGCGGCGTATTCGTTTGTGGCGTACAGAACGGCGTACCTTAAATGCCATTATACGGCGGAATATTTCGCGTCGCTTATGACCGGAATGATTGACAGTGTTTCAAAAATCTCGCTTTATACCTCGGAATGTAAGAAAAACGGCATAAAAATGCTGCCACCGTCGGTCAACCGCAGCGAGGCTGGCTTTACTCCCGAAAACGGGAATATACGTTTCGGTCTGATGGCGGTGAAAAATCTCGGAGCCGGAATAATCGATAAACTCGTAAGCGAGAGAAATCAGAACGGCGAATACACCTCAATGTATGATTTCTGTTACCGCAACTACTCAAGGGAATTCAACCGGAAGGCGCTTGAGGGACTTATAAAGAGCGGGGCTATGGACGGTCTTGAGGCAAACCGCAGGCAGATGCTTTACAATACGGACGGGGTTATTGAGGCGGTGGAAAACGAACGCAGGTTTTCCTCCGAGGGACAGATGAACCTGTTTGACGAGATGGGCGAAAAACCCGAGTACCGCCAGCAGCCGGTTCCCGAAATGCCTGAGGTAATGCTTTTAAGCCTTGAGAAAGAGGCTACGGGGCTTTATCTGTCAGGTCACCCGATGGAGCGCTATGCCGGCTTTGCCGCCGCTTCGGGAGCGGACAGCACGGCGGATATTATCTCGGGAAAATATAAGGACGGCAGACGGGTCACGCTTGCCGGAATCGTTTCGGGTCTTAAAATCCGTCAGCTAAAAAACAATAACCTGTTCGGAACCGGAATAATTGAGGATATGGACGGAGCCGTTCCTGTTACAGTTTTTGCAGCCGCGCTTGAACAGTTCAAGCCGCTGCTTATTTCCGGAGAACCGCTTATAGTGAACGGCAAAATATCCGAGCGTGAGGACAGGGATACCGAGGTTATAATAGAAAGAGCTGAAAAAATTCCGGAGAACGCGCAGAATACAGCAGCGGCGAAATACAGAAAAGGGCTTTATCTTAAAGTGCCGGATACAAGCGGAGAACTGTTTTATAAAGTAAGACAAATATTGTCCGAAAACAGTGGGGATTATCCGGTTATAATATACTGTACCTCTACTGGCAGGAAGCTGAAAGCGCCGGATACTCTTCAAATAGCGCCGTCATCAGGCTTTTTTGATAAGCTCAAAGCGTTATTGGGTGAAGAGAACGTGAAATTTATAAAATAAACCAAATAATTGTTGAAAAATTAACAAATATGATTTATACTTAATTAAAAGAAAAAGTATATCCAGATTACGGAGATGATTTTTATGAATACAATAGGTGTGCTTACAAGCGGAGGAGACGCTCCCGGTATGAACGCCGCAGTCCGCGCCGTGGTAAGAACCGCCATAGCCAGCGGAATGACGGTTAAGGGCATTCGCCGCGGCTACAACGGTCTTATAGAAGGGGATATAATCGACCTTGACGTCCGTTCGGTATCCGATATAATTCACAGAGGCGGTACTGTACTTTATACCGCGAGAAGCCCGCGCTTCAAGACCGAAGAGGGAATGAAAGAGGCTATTGACAACTGCAAAAAGTTCGGAATAGAGGGCATTGTCGTTATCGGGGGCGACGGTTCTTACAGGGGAGCTCGTGACCTTTCAATGCGCGGCATACCCTGCGTCGGCGTGCCGGGAACGATAGACAATGATATTTCTTCCACCGAATATACAATAGGCTTTGACACCGCCATGAACACCGCTATGGAAATGGTGGACAAAATAAGGGATACCGCTCAGTCGCACGACCGCTGCTCGGTTGTGGAGGTAATGGGAAGACGTGCGGGATACCTTGCGCTCCAGACCGGTATCGCCGTAGGCGCTACCGCGATACTTGTGCCGGAAGTCGAGCACAAAGTAGAAGACGTTATCAAGAAGATACGTCAAACTCAGAAAACCGGCAAAAAGCATTTTATAATCGTTGTCGCAGAGGGCGTAGGCGGCGTGGAGAAAATTGCCGAGGAAATAGAGAAGAGAACCGGCATCGAGTCACGCGCCACGGTACTCGGCCATGTTCAACGCGGCGGCAATCCGACCGTGCGCGACCGTGTTATCGCTACCCAGATGGGATATGCGTCGGTAAAGCTGTTAAAGGACGGTATAGGCAACCGTGTCATCGGTCTTAAGAAGGGCGAGATTGTAAATTACGATATTTATGAGGCGCTCAATATGAAGAAGCCGTTTGACGACGAAATGTACGAAATCGCTCACACCACTTCAATTTAAAAGTTTTTCACACCCGGGGAGCAGACTTGTTCTTCGGGTGAAATTTTAGGAGGTAGTATATTGCGGTCTGAAAAGGTTATGGCGGGTATGAGCGGCGGGGTCGATTCGTCTGTCTGCGCCTCGCTGCTAATTGACGGCGGATACAGCGTCGCAGGAGTGACGCTTGATTTGTGGGGAAAAGACAGCACTGCTTCCCCCGAGGCGGAAGAGGCGGAAAAGGTCTGTAAAAACCTCGGAATACCGCATTATGTTTTTGAAATGCGGGAAGACTTCGCCGGAGCGGTTATAGATGATTTTATAAATGAATATATAAACGGCGCGACTCCTAACCCTTGCATAGTCTGCAACCGTAAAATAAAATTCGGGAAAATGCTTGAGTATGCTGAAAATGCCGGATATTCCAAAATCGCGACGGGGCATTATGCTGTGGTGAAAAAAGACGGGAGCGGCAGGTACCTGCTCTCCAAGGCGGCGGACAGGGCAAAGGACCAGACCTATGTGCTTTATTCGCTTACGCAGGAGCAGCTGTCGTCGGTAGTTTTTCCGCTCGGGGGTCTTACGAAAGCGCAGGTAAGGGAAATCGCGGAGAGCAAGGGCTTTTCAAACGCTCATAAGCCGGACAGTCAGGATATATGCTTTGTGCCGGACGGGGATTACGCCGCTTTTATAGAAAAATACACCGGTAAAATTTCCGCTCCCGGAGAGTTCACCGATATAAACGGCTGCCCGATAGGGAAGCATAACGGACTTATAAGATACACGGTGGGACAGCGGAAAGGACTTGGTATATCGCTCGGGAAGCCGGCTTATGTGGTCGCGAAGGATACCGCTTCAAACCGTGTCGTGCTGGGTGACGAGGAGCAGCTTTTTTACAGGCGGGTGCTTGTGAGAAATGTTAATTTAATACCGTTTGACCGGCTTGAGGGAGATATGCGGGTGACCGCGAAGCTAAGATACCGCCATAACGAGCAGCCGGCGCGCATTATTCCGGACGAAAACGGTGTGATTGTGGAATTTGATGAGCCGCAGCGCGCGCCGAGCCCCGGCCAGTCAGCGGTATTTTATGACGGTGATACGGTCGTAGGCGGCGGAATAATTGTGAAAGGAATCTGATAAAATGGACGCGAGAACAGAAAAAACAATTAAAAATCTTGAGCTTAACAATATGAAAGCATATTACGCCGAAAGCAGGGCGGAGGTTTGCAAAACCGTGGAGGATATGCTTTTTGAAGGCGCGGTTATAACCGCCGGAGGCTCGGTGTCGCTTACAGAAAGCGGCGTGTGGGATATAATAAGCCGCCCCGGATACAGGTTTTATGACCGTATGAAGCCGGGAATAACCGATGAGGAAAGGCTTGAGGCGTTCCGTATGGCGATAGGCTGCGACTTTTTCTTCTGCTCGTCAAACGCCGTCACCGAAAACGGTGAGCTTGTCAATGTGGACGGTATGGCGAACCGTATTTCCTCGATAGCCTTCGGCCCCAAAAAGGTTGTAATGATAGTGGGAATAAACAAGATAGTGAAAGATGTAAATGAGGGACTTCTGCGCGTAAAGAAAACCGCCGCTCCTAAAAACAGCGTGCGTCTTAACACCGGTACGCCCTGCCAGACTCTCGGGCACTGTGTTTCGCTCGAAAAGGGCGGCTGTCCCGATATGACCGACGGCTGCCGCAATGAACGGAGAATCTGCGCCGATTACCTCATATCCGCGCGACAGAGGGAAAAGGACCGCATAAATGTAATAATCTGCGGCGAAGAGCTGGGTTATTAAATCTGAAAAAACGGCATATCTTTTATATATACAGTATATATAAAGGGAGTGTGCCGTTTTGAAAAAAATAATTGCTTTCGCGCTTGCGCTGTGTCTGCTTCTGCCCCTGCCCGCTCTGGCTGACGGAGAGGTTACCGTTTCGAGCGAATGTGATATTTCCGATATAGACGTTCCGCTTGACAGCACGGTTACAAACGCCGCGATAGGTCAGACGCTTGAAATAGGTGCAAAATCGGCGGTTCTTATGGAGCCGAATACCGGAAAGGTGCTATACGAGCTTAATCCCGACGAAAAGCTGCCGCCGGCGTCGATAACAAAAATAATGTCGCTGCTGCTTGTTATGGAGGCTATCGACAGGGGGGACATCTCAACCGAGACAGTGGTTACCGCGAGTGAGCACGCCTGCAGTATGGGAGGCTCGCAGATATGGCTTGAGCCGGGCGAGACTATGACCGTAAACGATCTTTTAAAGGCTGCGGTCATAGCCTCGGCGAATGACGCCTGCGTGGCCCTCGGAGAAACTATTGCAGGCAGTGAAGAGGGCTTTGTGGCTATGATGAACGAGCGCGCCAAAGAACTCGGAATGAACAATACTCATTTTGTAAACTGCACCGGACTTGACGCCGAGGGGCATATCACCACGGCTTACGATGTTGCCGTAATGTCGAGCGAGCTTATAAAGCATGACCTTATTAAGGATTATTCCACTGTCTGGATGGATACCCTGCGCGATGGAAAAAGCGAGCTTGTCAACACAAATAAGCTGGTCAGATTTTATGAGGGAACAACGGGGCTTAAAACAGGTACCACATCTACCGCCAAATACTGCCTTTCAGCTACCGCGGAGCGCAACGGTCTTGAGCTTGTCGCGGTGGTTATGGCGGGAGAGAGCAGCGACGCGAGATTCAACGGCGCCAAAAAGCTGCTCGATTACGGCTTTGCCAATTACAATTTCTCAAGTATAGACGCCGAAATAGCTGAAGGTTTTGCTCTTGAGGTGGACGGCGGAACGCAGAAAACCGTTGCCGTTAAGCCTGACGGAAATCTCAACGTGCTTCTGCCCAAAACCGTGTCGGGCGATATAGTAAGGGAAACCGTTTTCAAAAAGGATATTAAGGCGCCGGTGAAAAAGGGCGACCTTCTGGGAACCGTGACCGTAAAGCTCGGTGATGAGCAGCTCGGAGAAATTCCGGTTGTCGCGTCGGAAGATGTCGGAAAGCTCACTTTCGGGGTCGCTCTCGGCTGGATTTTAAAAGGATTATTTCAATTATGAAAACTTTTAATGAATAAGTGTAATTTGTCTTGAAAAAGGCGGAAAAATATTGTAAAATGAATTTAAAGAATAAAAATAAGCAAGGGGTTAAATATGGCAATAAAATTTAATTCGTCATATGCAAAGGATTTTTTAAGAGAAAACGATTTAAAGGGCATTGAGGCTCAGGTGGCCGCTGCCCACAAGACAATCGAGGACCGTTCGGGTCTCGGAAACGACTTTTTAGGCTGGGTCAATCTTCCGGTTGATTACGATAAGGAGGAATTTGCCCGCATAAAGGCTGCCGCGGCTAAAATCAGGCAGGATACCGATATTCTCATAGTCATAGGAATAGGCGGCTCCTATCTCGGGGCGCGCGCGGCTATCGAGTTTCTGAAGGGACCGTATTACAACAGCATAAGAAACGGCGCGCCGGAAATTTATTTCGCCGGCAACAGCATAAGCGGAGCGTATCTTTCGGATATTATGGAGCTTTGCAAAGGAAAGCGCGTTTCGGTAAATATTATCTCAAAATCAGGCACCACAACCGAGCCGGCCGTAGCCTTCAGAGTGCTCCGCAGGTATCTTGAGGAGCAGTACGGCGAAAAGGAAGCCGCAGAGCGTATTTACTGCACCACCGACAAGGCGAGGGGAACGCTCAAAAAGCTGGCTGACGAAAAGGGCTACGAGTGCTTCGTAGTTCCGGACGATGTGGGTGGAAGATACTCTGTTCTTACCGCTGTGGGACTTCTTCCTATCGCAGCCGCCGGAGCTGATATCGATAAGCTGATGGAGGGTGCCGCCGCCGCTATGAAGGAATACGGCGAGCCCGATATGTATAAGAATGACTGCTATACCTATGCCGCGCTCAGAAACGCGTTTTACCGCAAGGGCAAATCGGTTGAGCTGCTCGTAAGCTATGAGCCCCGCTTTACAATGATGGCGGAGTGGTTCAAGCAGCTTTACGGCGAGAGTGAAGGAAAGGATAATAAGGGTCTTTTCCCGGCGTCGGTCACATTCTCTACCGATTTGCACTCAATGGGCCAGTTTATTCAGGACGGCAGCAGGGTAATGTTTGAGACGGTTGTCACCTTTGCCGAGAGCGATAAGGATATAGTGATTGAGTCCGAGGCTGACAACGGCGACGGGCTTAACTTCCTTGCCGGAAAGACAATGTCGTATGTCAATTCAAAGGCGTTTGAGGGTACGGTGCTCGCCCATACCGACGGCGGAGTGCCTAACCTTGTGATAAGCGTTGATAAGCCGGACGAGGAAAATCTCGGCAGACTAATTTATTTCTTTGAAAAAGCCTGCGCGGTATCGGGCTATCTTCTCGGAGTGAATCCGTTTGATCAGCCGGGCGTGGAAAGCTACAAGAAAAATATGTTTGCCCTGCTCGGAAAGCCGGGCTACGAGGCTAAGAAGGCCGAGCTTGAGGCGCGCCTTAAATAATTTATTCGGAAGAAACTGCTTTTGCAGTGAAATAAAAAAGGAGTTGGGACAAATGATTAAACTCATAATCGGAAGAAAAGGTTCAGGCAAGACAAAGAAGCTCGTAGACATGGTAAACGCTGCGGCGGAGACCAGTCTCGGTAACGTAGTCTGCATCGAGAAGGGTGACACCCTGACTTATTCCGTTACACATAAAGCGCGTCTTATTGACGCGGAAAGCTACGGCATCAGCGGTTACGCAGAATATTACGGTATGGTTTCCGGAATCAAGGCGGGCAATCATGATGTGACTCACATTTTCGGCGACGCCACCTTGAGAATAGGCGAGCGCGATTTTGATAAGCTGGCGGATTTTCTCAACAGAATATCTGCAATAACAGATGTTGAGTTTATATTTACCATTTCGGCTGACGAGGCTGATCTTCCCCAGAAGATATTTGATATTGCAGAGGTCTGCTGATATATTTTCGCGCAAAACGGGGCGGCGGTTGCCGCCCTTTTGTCTTGCGTAAGGATATAATTTACATCAGCGCGCATTATACGGCGCGTTTTATTTATGCGTAAAATTAAAAATTTATTAAAAGAGTTATTCTTGACATAAACGGATAATAATAATATAATGTCATTTATATGGACACTGATTTCAGACTATAAATATATGTAAGGTGGTTAATCAGATGGCGAAGGTAATAAAAATTACCGATGACGGTCTTAAGAAACTTGAGGAAGAGCTTGAATATCTTAAGACTGAGGGCAGGGCAGATATTGCCGAGAAAATAAAAATAGCTCGCGGTTACGGCGACCTTTCCGAAAACAGTGAATACGATGAGGCTAAAAATGAGCAGGCAAAAATAGAAGCCCGTATTGTTGAAATAGAAGCAATGTTAAAGCATGTCGAGATAATCGAGGACGTAAAGGGTAACGCCAAGACTGTAATGGTCGGTGTTAAAGTAAAGGTTCTCGATGAGGAATACGGCGACGAGTGCGAATACCGCGTAGTCGGTTCGACCGAGGCTGACCCGCAGAACGGCAAAATATCAGACGAATCTCCTGTCGGCAGAGCGCTTATAGGTAAGACCGTAGGAGACGAAGTTGTTGTCGAGGCGCCCGGAGGCGAATTTAAACTTAAAATCGTCGCTATTTCAAAATGATGTAAGAAAAAAAGGAAGCTATGAGCCGCTTGTCGGCGGAAGGGAGAGGAAAATGGCTCAGAACACTCAGAACAGTCCGGAGCTGGAGCTTAATGAGATACTGCGGTTAAGGCGTGAAAAACTTAATGCGTTAAAGGAATCGGGAAATGACCCGTATAAAATCACAAAATATGATTTTGATTCGGATTCTGAAAATATCAAAAAGAATTTTGACAGCTTTGAGGGCAAAACCGTAAAAATTGCCGGACGTATTATGTCCAGAAGAATAATGGGCAAAGCCAGCTTTGTAGGTCTTGCCGACTGCAGCGGAAATATTCAGCTTTATGTTCGCAGGGAAGATGTTGGCGAGGATAATTACGCCGCGTTCAAAAAGTGGGATATCGGGGATATTATAGGCGTTGAGGGATTTGTTTTCAAAACCCAGACAGGTGAAATTTCGGTGCACGCTTCCGGGATTATGCTGCTTTCAAAATCTCTTTTGCCGCTGCCTGAAAAGTTCCACGGACTGAAGGATACAGATACGAGATACCGTCAGCGCTATGTTGACCTTATTGTTAATCCGGAGGTAAAGGACACATTCTACAAGCGTTCAATGATAATGAAGGAAATCAGGAATTATCTTGATTCCAAGGGATATACCGAGGTGGATACCCCGATTCTGCTTCCGCTTGAAATCGGCGCCTCGGCGCGCTCTTTCAAGACGCATCACAATACGCTTGATATTGATATGTATCTCCGCATCGAGACCGAGCTTTATCTTAAAAGGCTTATAGTCGGCGGAATGCACCGTGTTTACGAGGTGGGCAGAATCTTCCGCAACGAGGGAATGGATACAAAGCACAATCCCGAGTTTACCACGGTCGAGCTGTATCAGGCGTTTACCGACTATTACGGCATGATGGATCTTGTTGAGGAACTTTATAAAACCCTTGCCGACAAGGTGTGCGGCGGCAGGACCATAAGCTATCAGGGAACAGAAATAAATCTTGATCACTGGGAGCGCCTTACCATGACCGAGGCGGTCAAAAAGTATTCCGGCGCCGATTATTACGAGTGGCAGACCGATGATGACGCGCGCAGGTGCGCCGCGGAACTAAAGGTCGAGGTTGCCGCCGACGCTACAAAGGGAACGGTTTTAGCCGAGCTTTTCGATGCTTTTGTTGAGGAAAAGCTCATACAGCCTACATTTATTTACGATTATCCGGTGGAGAACAGCCCTCTTGCCAAGAGAAAGCCTGAGGATCCGGCTTTTACGGAGCGTTTCGAGTATTTTATCAACGCTATGGAGTTCGGAAACGCGTTCAGCGAGCTTAACGATCCGATAGACCAGAAAGAACGTTTTGAGCGTCAGGTTGCGGCTAAAAAGGCGGAGGAGCCTGACAGTGACGCGCAGGTTGACTATGATTATGTCACCGCTCTTGAATACGGCATGCCGCCTACAGGCGGACTCGGATTCGGGGTTGACAGACTTGTTATGCTGCTTACAGACAGCGCCTCTATCCGCGATGTTCTGCTTTTCCCCACAATGAAACCCTTGAATGGTGTAAGGGACGAAAATGGTGTAAGTTCTGAGGCAGTTGAAGCCCCGAAAGCCGAGCCGGAAAAGATAGATTTCTCCAAAGTGGAGATCGAGCCTTTGTTCAAGGATTTCGTGGATTTTGAGACTTTCTCCAAGTCCGATTTCCGGGCGGTAAAGGTGCTCGCCTGTGAAGCCGTGCCGAAGTCCAAGAAGCTGCTTAAATTCACACTGGACGATGGTACAGGCACAGAACGCACGATTTTAAGCGGTATTCACGCCTATTACGAGCCGGAGGA
>CALWDJ010000035.1 GCA_944376655.1 uncultured Clostridia bacterium | reverse complement strand
ACCGGACCTACGGGAGCCACAGGAGCCACAGGTCCCACCGGACCTACGGGAGCCACAGGAGCCACAGGTCCCACCGGTCCTACGGGAGTAACAGGAGCAACAGGTCCCACCGGACCTACCGGTCCTGCGACTTCGCCGGAACTGTTAAGCACCTATTCCACTCCGGCACAGTCGGCAACTTCAGGAAGCAATCTGATTTTTGACAGAAACAGCACATCTGGAGGAACCGCAGTCACACATCAAAATAACTCGGACAGCATTCTGATACAAAAGCCCGGATATTACAATGTTTCCTTTAACGGAACAGTAGCGCCCGGAAGCGGAGCTACTTTCCCTCAATCAACCCTGCTTACCTTGCAGCTTAACGGAAGCCCTGTATCCGGAGGTGGTGCAAGACACAATTTCGCTTCTGCGTCTGACACAGTCAATCTTGCTTTCACTCAACCGGTCAATGTGACATCGGTTCCGGCAACAATTACGGTTTCTAACAGCGGAGGACCGATTCTTTACAGTGATACCGCAATATCTGTAAACAGAATAGGCGATAACTGAAAGCGTGGGGTATTTCTTTCGGGAAATACCCCGTTTTTGCAGGAAAAGGTGATCAATTTGAATAAATATAAAGTATGTGTTTACGCAATAAGTAAAAACGAGGAAAAATATGCCCGTGAATGGGCTGAATGTATGAGCGAGGCGGATACTATCACAGTGCTTGATACCGGCTCGACCGATAATACGGTAAGCGAACTCAAAAAAGCCGGAGTTGATGTGTTTGAGGAAAAAATAACGCCGTGGCGGTTTGATACTGCCCGCAACCGTTCTCTTGAATTGGTGCCGCAGGATGCCGATATATGCGTATGCGTGGATCTGGACGAAAAATTTGAAAGCGGCTGGCGAGAGAAACTTGAAAAGGCTTGGCAAAGCGACACCAAACGGGCAAAATACAGATACACGTGGAATTTCAATCCGGACGGCAGTGAGGGTTATGTTTTCTGGCTTGATAAAATACATTCAAGAAATGATTTTTATTGGGAACATCCGGTCCATGAGGTGCTGTGCTATAAGGGTGCAACACCGTGCAATACTGTTTTAGCGGAAGGAATACAGCTGAATCACCACGCCGACCCCGCAAAATCAAGGGAGCAGTACCTGCTGCTTTTGGAACTTGCTGTGGCGGAGAAGCCCGATGATGACCGGAATATGCATTACCTCGGCAGAGAATATATGTTTAAGGGCGAGTGGAAAAAAAGTATAGAGACTTTGAAAAAACACCTTGAAATGCCGAGCGCTGTATGGAACGACGAACGCTGTGCCTCAATGCGGTATATTGCAAGAAGTTATAAGGAACTGCAGGAAAACGAAAAGGCAAAGGAATGGCTATATAAGGCGATAGGTGAGGCGCCGTATTTAAGGGAGCCGTATACCGAAATGGCAAATTTACTTTACGGTGAAAACGATTGGTACGGAGTAATTTATTTCTGCGAGGAGGCACTTAAAATCAAAGAGCGTCCGAAAAGCTATATCTGCGAGGCGGAGGCGTGGGGGAGTCTTCCGTATGATTTGGCTTCAATCGGATATTATTATACTGGGGATTATAAGAAAGCGCTGAAGGCGGTTTCAGCCGCGGCGGAGCTTTCTCCGTCGGACAGCAGGATAGCCGCGAATAAAAGCATTATTGAGTCTTCGGCAGAGTTATAATTAAAAGCGGCGGAATACTGCCGCCGCTTTTTTAAATAATGAAAATTATTCTCTTATCCGCTTAAGTGCGTTTTTCTCAAGCCTTGATACCTGAGCCTGTGAAATTCCTATCTCCTCTGACACTTCCATCTGTGTTTTCCCCTGCATAAAACGGAGGGTCAGAATATGCTTTTCGCGTTCGCTCAGGTTTTTAATGGCTTCCTTTAGAGAAATCTCGTCAAGCCAGTTGCGGTCGTCGTTGCTGTCTCCCACCTGGTCAAGCACATATATGGTGTCGCCGCCGTCCGAGTAAACCGGGTCGTACAGGGAAATGGGGCTTACTATGCTTTCGAGCGCTATCACCACGTCCTCAACCGGAATATCAAGCTCGGCGGCTATTTCCTGAACCGTAGGCTCGTTCTGGTTCTTGTTCGCGAGCTGTTCCTTTACCTGCATCGCTTTATATGCCGTGTCCTTTATCGAGCGGCTCACCCTTATTGAATTATTGTCGCGAAGGTAACGCCGGATTTCGCCTATTATCATTGGCACCGCGTATGTGGAAAATCTTACGTTCTGATTTATGTCGAAATTATCTATGGATTTTATCAATCCTATACAGCCCACCTGAAAAAGGTCGTCCAGATTTTCTCCTCTTCCGGTAAAGCGCTGTATCACGCTTAAAACAAGTCTTAAATTTCCGTTTATAAGCTCTTCTCTGGCGGCACGGTCGCCAGCTTTTGCTTTTTTGAGCAGTTCTTCCTTCTGCGCTTCTTTAAGCAGCGGCAATTTTGAAGTATCCACGCCGCAGATAATAACCTTGTTGTTGTACATACCCGGCACCTCCGTAATCTAATAAAATTATTGCCGGTATGTATGGGTGATAAACTTAAATAATATTTTTTATTTCGACATTTTTCACTTGCATTTGCGTTTTTTGCTGTTCAAAAAAATCGGTCTGCCTTTCGGCAGACCTATATATAAAGGGGTACATATCGGTTATTTTGAAGACAGACAAAGGCTATCGCCGATATCCGGGATATCCCAAACCAACCCCTGCTAATATATTATGCTGAAAAATCAGATTGGTGACTTGCGTATAAACAAAACCCCGAGCGTGTTGGCTCCGCAGTGAGACGAAACGGTGCAGCCGGCGCGGGTAAGGAAAACCTCTTTAAAGGGAGCGGTTTTCTTTACAAGCTCTACAATATCGTCTACAAGCTGCGGGTCACAGCCGGCGTGCGTCACAAAAACGCGGTCAAGGTCGATATCGGAATAATCGCCTATTTTATCTACTACATACTGCTTCAGGACATCTGCGTACCTGCCGCGGTATTTTTTCGCAACGTCCATTTTACCGTTCTTAACCTGAATACAGGGCTTGAGCTTAAGCAGATTTGCGCCGAGCATAGCAACAGCCGAGCAGCGGCCGCCTTTATAGAGGTATTCAAGGTTGTCAATTACAAAAGAGGCGTCAACTCTGGCGACGGTTTCACGGGTCTTTTCGACGATTTCCTCGACGGGCAGGCCCTGATTCAGAAGCTCCGCCGCCGTAATCACAAGCAGACCGCCTCCGGTTGAGAGGTTTTTGGTGTCTATGATATAAACGTTTCCGAGCTCTTCCGCCGCCATGCAGGCATTATTGTAGGTGGACGACATTTCAGAGCTTATTGTAAAGTGTATCACCGTTTTGCCCTGTGATGTAAACTGACTGAAGAAATCAAGACAGTCGCCTACATTTGTCGCGGTTGTTTTGGGCAGCTCGCCGGTTCTGTCATGGTGAGCGTAAATATCGTCCGGAGTAATGTCGACACCGTCGGTATAGAGCTTGTCGCCGAGGGTTATGCAAAGGGGCATTACGGTAATTTTGTAGCGCTCGCAGAGCTCTTTGCTCAAATCAGTGGTACTGTCACTTGTGATAATAATATCCGAAGCCAAAAAAACACCTTCTTAATTTTGAATTATTTTTTAATATTATAACATTCCAATTACAATTTGGCAACAGATTTATCTGTTTTAAAGCTTATCTGTAATAATTTGTAATTCAAACGACATAGATTTTTTAGTGGAACTGCGTTAAAATAAACTTGCGAAAATTTTTGCAGGATTATTAAGACGGAAGGATTTTTAATATGAAGTTTTTTAAATCTGTTTCAAATATTCTTTTTATGAGTCTTGTTCTGATCCTTACGGTGGCTCTCGTGGGCTCCGCCGCGGCGATTCAGAAAAGAAATACCGATCTTGATGAGGCGAACAGCCGGATATCTCAGTATAAAACCGAGCTTGAAAATAAAGAAAAGGAAAACAGCAGTATTTCGTCACAGCTTGAGGAAAGCGAAAATCTGAAAAAGAAATACGCAGACGAGAACTCAAGGCTTAAAAAAGACAATGATGAGCTCGAGGCGGAGGTTGAGAAGCAGAAAGCCGCGGCGGAAGCCGCAGCCGCGCAGGCCAAAAAACAGAATACCTCTCAGCCGGCCAAGGATTCCGCTCCGGTTCAGACTGTTCCGGTCAAAACCGGAGAAAAAGTTTGCTATCTGACATTTGATGACGGTCCGTCCGAAAATACCCTTAAAATTCTTGAAATTCTTAAAAAATACAACGTCAAAGCTACTTTTTTCGTAATAAATTCAAAACAGATAGGCTATGTGAAAAATATATACGAAGCAGGGCATACCGTAGGTCTTCACAGCGCTACTCATAATTATTCCAAAATATATTCCTCAACGGACGCTTATTTCAATGACCTTGAAGAAATATCAGACAAGGTTGAGAGCATAATAGGAATTAAACCCAATGTAATAAGGTTTCCGGGCGGCAGCAGCAATACCGTAAGTAAAAAATATCGTACGGGAATAATGAGCGAGCTGACAAAACTTGTTCCGGAAAAAGGTTATTATTATTTTGACTGGAATGTCGAATCCGGCGATGCGAACAAGAATACAGCAAGCTATACATATATAAGAAATAATGTGTTAAACGGAGCGAAAAACAAGAATACCGCCTGCGTGCTTATGCATGATTCTGCGGCTAAAACCACTACAGTGCAGGCTCTTCCGGAAATAATTGAGGGACTTTCAAAGATGGGATACAGGTTCGAGGCGCTGAGCGACAAGGCGAACGGGTACCACCACAGAGTGAACAATTAAAATCTTGACATAAAGAAGTATAAATTATAAAATAGTGGGTATGCGAATACTCACTGTTTTTTTGCGTAAGTATATATAATCGGAATATGCGAGGTGATTTTTCTGGTTCCGAAAAGATATTTCGTGCCCGCGACAGTTCTTTATATCTTAAGCTTTATATCGCTCGCGGCGATGGCGGCGCACGCGCTTAACCTGATAGTGTTTGAGCACGGGGAAAAAATTTTTACCGGCGTGCTCGCGGTTGTGTTCGGGTATTCCGCCGCTGTTTTCAGTGCTCTTTGCTGTGAGAATGCTCAGAAGCGCAAAAAGGTAATCAGAAGACAGCTCTTTTTCATTTTTCTGTTTTATATAATAATGCTTGTGGATTTCACGCTTATTGACGACACCTTCGGCAGAAATATTTTCAATGTTTTCTCGTGGAACGAAACCGCTTTTGAGGAATATGTGAATACAAACACAAATCTTATCCCGTTTGAAACGGTAAAGCTGTTTATAAACGGGTACAGGAACGGCAGGCTGCCGCTTTCGGCGATGCTTGAAAATATAGTCGGCAATCTGCTCGCCTTCGCGCCGATGCCCTTTTTCGCGGTATGTATTTTTAAGCATTTCGACCGCTGGTATACGGTTTTTACCGCGGTGCTGGTTTCGGTAATGACGGTGGAGCTGTTCCAGTTTCTTTTTCTTACCGGCTCAAGCGATATCGACGACGTAATACTTAACGTATCCGGCGCGATGATTGTTTACGGAATCATAAGAATAAAAACAGTCAGCAGGGGATTGTCAAAAATCACCTTTGGGGTGTGGGAAACAGTTGAAAAAGACAGGCTTTAATATTTATTTTTTAATGATTTTTCTCGGTGCTTCAATGTGGGGCACAGCAGGAATATTCGTGCGTACCGCGGAAAAATACGGAATTTCGGAAATGCAGATAGTTCTGCTCAGAACCCTTTTTTCCGCGCTGGTTTTAGGCGCCATAATACTGGTAAGGGACAGAAAGGCGTTTGCGGTAAGGCTGAAGGATATACCGCTTTTCGCGGCGGCGGGAATAATGAGCATTGTGCTGTTTAATTTCTGCTACTATAAAACAATGTCGCTCACATCGCTTTCGGTGGCGGCGGTTCTGCTTTATACCGCGCCGTTTTTTGTGGTTATTATGTCGGTGTTTATTTTTAAGCAGAGGCTTACGCTTAAAAAAATTATCGCCTGCTTAACCGCTTTTTTCGGCTGCTGCCTTGTTACAGGCGCTTTCAGCTCGGGGGAAAGCGTAAGCGCGGCGGCGCTCTTTTTCGGGATGCTCACGGGGTTCGGATATTCGCTTTATACTGTATTCAGCCGGTTGCTGCTTGACAGGGGGTACGGCTCTTTTGCGATAACGTTTTATACGTTTGTCTTCGCTTTTGTCGGCTGTCTGCCTTTTTCCGATATCGCTGAAACGGTGCAGAGGTGCGGAGCGTCTTTGTACGTGCCGCTTGTTACGTTTCTTATGGCGCTTTTCAACACCGTTATTCCGTATCTGCTCTACACGGCGGGACTTAAAGGGGTAGACCCGTCTGTCGCGCCGATAATAGCCATGGTGGAGCCGGTGGTAGCGACTCTCACCGGAACGGTGGTTTACAGCGAGCCGCTTACAATAGCGGGCGCCGCCGGTATAGTCATTGTGCTGCTGTCGGTATTCATTCTCAATATGAAAGGCGGTAGAAAAGATGAACTCGCTTGAAATAAAGGCGGCGGCAAAAATAAACCTGTCCCTTTCGGTAACAGGCATCAGGGGGGACGGCTACCATAATATTGATACGGTTATGCAGAGCGTAAGCCTTTATGATACGCTTACGGTAAGCAGAGCCGATAAAATAACCGTGGAATGCGGTGAGATGAGCGGTGAAAGAAATATAGCGTTTAAGGCGGCAAAATTGTTTTTTGAGCATACCGGAATATGCGGCGGCGCTTTTATAAAGATAGAAAAAAACATACCGGACGGCGCGGGGCTCGGCGGCGGCAGCGCGGACGCCGCAGCGGTGCTTGCGGGACTTGACCGCATATATAATACCGGACTTTCGTATGAAACGCTTTCAGGGCTTGCGGCAAGGCTCGGGGCGGACGTTCCGTTTATGCTTCGGGGCGGCACGGCGAGAGCCACGGGAATAGGCGAAGTTTTAGAGCCGCTTCCGGCTCTTCGCGATTGCTTTATTATTATAGCGAAAAGCGAGCAAAAGCCGTCCACAGGCGAAATGTATTCGGCGCTTGACCGCACGGAGTATCCGCAGCCTGATATTTCGGAGACTGTTTCCGCCTTGAAATCAGGCAGCATAAGCCGGCTTTCGGGGACGCTCAGAAATTCGTTTTCGGTCCTCTGGAAGGACAGCCCTCTGCAAAGGATACTTGAAGGCACAGAAGCGGCGGCGGTCTCGCTTTCGGGCAGCGGACCCGCGAGATTTGCGGTGTACCAAAGCCGTGCCACAGCGGAATCGGCTGAAAAAGTGCTTAAGAATAAAAATATAGAATGTTTTTTGTGCTGTCCTGCGGAAAAATCACTTGTTATTGAATAAAATGGACAGACCTGCCAATAATCCCTTCATAAAGATAAAGCGAGGGATTATTTATGATAAAAAAAGGTATTTCACGCCGCGCGGCGGAGCTTTCGGTGCTTTTCGGACTGGTGTGTGCGGTATTTGTGTCGGCGGCGCATTTTGACGCGGCGTGCGACGATTTGAGAAACAATGTCCTGCGGTTACATATAATCGCAAATTCGGACAGCAAAGAGGATCAGGCGGTGAAGCTGGCTGTGCGCGACGCATTGCTTGACGAGGCGTCGGAGCTGTTTGAGGGACAGACAGAGCTTGAGGCGGCGGAAAGGACGGCGGAGGCAAACACGGAGCTTTTTGCCGAAACCGCGGAGCGTGTTTTAAGGGAAAACGGTTTTTTATACGGCGCGGAGGCTTCGGTGGGCGACAGCTACTTTGAAACCCGTGAATATGAGGATTTTACGCTTCCCGCCGGAAATTACCGCTCGCTTATAATAAGGCTGGGCAGCGCTGAGGGTAAAAACTGGTGGTGCGTCGTGTTCCCCGGAGTATGCGTGCCGGCGGCGTCGGACGCCCGCCTTTCGGACAGTACCTGTGAGGAGAGCGCCTCAATCGCGGAGCATCCGAAAAAATACGAAATACGCTTTAAAGCGGTGGAAATTTACGAGGATATTAAAAAATTTTTCTCAAGGGAATAAAAACACTTGCATTTTGAAAGGTTTTGTGTTATCATCAATATGTTATCGATATGGAGAGGGGTGACAAAGATGAAGGAAGGTATTCATCCGCAGTATGAAAAGGTTACTATAAAGTGCGCTTGCGGCGCGGAGTTCGAGACACGCTCTACTAAAAAGGATATCCGTTTGGATATTTGTTCCAAATGTCATCCGTTTTTTACCGGTAAGCAGAAATTGGTAGACACAGGCGGACGCGTTGACAGATTTAAAAAGCGTTTCAATATGGAATAATAAGACCTTTTACTCCGCAGTCGCTTAAGGTGGCTGCGGATTTTTTATACGGGGGATTTATGGATACGTATTTGACGGTAGCGGGCGTAAGCGAGTTTGAGCTTGTCGAGAAGCACTCAAGATTTATCGCCACGCTTAAAAATACCGCGACCGATGAGGAAGCGGTCGAGTTTATAAACGAGATGCGCTCAAAATACAGCGACGCGAAGCATAACTGCTACGCCTATTCGGCGGAAAACGGAAAGTACCGGCGTTTCTCGGACGACGGCGAGCCTCACGGAACGGCGGGAAAGCCCATACTTGACGTGATAGACGGCTTCGGAATTACTGACTGTACCATTGTCGTTACGCGTTACTTCGGCGGGATACTGCTCGGAACCGGAGGGCTCGTAAGAGCATATTCGGCGGCGGCAAAGGGTGCGGCCGAAGCGGCGGAAAAGGTTATGATGACGCCCTGTACGGTATATTCAAGCCGCTGTGGCTATGCCGAGAGGGAAAGACTGCTTAAGATTATAGCGGATTCCGGAGGCACGGTGGAAAAAATTGATTATTCATCAGAGCTTGAGGTCACATACTTTCTTAAAGACGGCGTGTGCAACGATTTTACAAAAAAGCTGATCGACACTTTTTCGGCACGCATAAAGGCGGAAAAGCTGGGAAACAGAATACTGCCCGTAAAGCTGTGAAAAAGCGGAAAGAGAGGAAAATATGCTTAAAAAGCGACTTCTGATAATTGCTGCGGTTTTGGCGGCGCTGGCTGCCGGCACAGTGTTTGTTCCGGACATAATAGTTGTAAGCTCCACGAAGGACAGAATAATAACCGCTGACGAGGCGGCGGAGCTTCAGAATATCGACTGCGTGCTTGTGCTCGGCGCCGGAGTGCGTGACGGCAGACCTACACCTATGTTGAGGGACAGGCTTATAACCGGAATATCGCTATATGAAAGCGGGGCGGCGCCTAAAATAATTATGAGCGGCGACCACGGAAGAGAGGATTATGACGAGGTTAATGTAATGAAATCCTACGCCGTGGAAAACGGCGTGCCGGACAGTGATGTTTTTATGGATCATGCCGGATTTTCGACATATGATTCTATTTATCGCGCAAAGGCGGTTTTTGAGGCGGACAGTATAATAATTGTCACCCAGAAGTATCACCTTTACAGGGCGCTTTATATTGCCGAAAGACTCGGTGTAAATGCTGTGGGAGTTTCGGCTGACCTTGATGATTATTCGGGACAGCTTAAAAGGGATTTGAGAGAGATTGCCGCGAGGGACAAGGACTTTTTTTCCTGCCTTTTCAAACCTGAACCGAAGTATCTGGGAGAGAAAATTCCAGTAAGCGGCGACGGAAATATTACAGACGGATAAAAAATTTAAAAATAAAAAGGTTTTTCGACACAATCGGCTAATATAATATATAAAGGGTGTAAAGGGGCTGATGTTTCTGGAAAACATAAGAACCGTAAGCGAAAAAAACGAGAGGCTTATTCTCTGCGAAAGCGCGGCGTTCTGCACAGAGTCAAAGGGAAGAAAAAATCCGGAACCGGAATGTGAGATACGCACCTGCTATCAGCGCGACCGGGACAGGATAATACACTGCAAGGCGTTCAGAAGACTCAAGCATAAAACGCAGGTGTTTTTATCTCCAGAGTCTGACCATTACAGGACAAGGCTTACCCACACGCTTGAGGTTTCCCAGATAGCGAGGACAATAGCGAGAGCTCTTCGCCTTAACGAAGACCTTACGGAAGCGGTGGCTCTGGGTCATGATTTAGGCCATACACCTTTCGGTCACGCAGGAGAGCGCGCGCTTAAAGAGCTTACGGATACCGGCTTTGCACATTACGAGCAGAGCGTGCGCGTCTTAGAGCGGCTTGAAAAGGAGGGTAAGGGTCTTAACCTTACATACGAGGTGCTGGACGGAATACTTCACCATACCGTAGGCGAGCAGGCTCATACACTTGAGGGGCGCATAGTCCGTATGGCGGACAGGGTGGCATATATAAACCACGATATAGACGACGCGGTAAGAGCCGGAGTAATATCCGAAAGCGATATTCCCGAGGAGATAACGCGGGTTTTGGGCCATACAAAAAGCGAGCGCATAAATACACTTGTTACGTCAATAGTGAAGAACAGCGACGGCGATATAAAAATGGACGATACCACTGCCGGATATTACGATATGCTTCACAGCTTTCTTTTTGAGAGCGTGTATAAAAATCCCGTGGCGAAATCCGAGGAAACAAAGGTTTCGGGGATAGTGGAGGGTCTTTTGAAGTATTATAAGAATAACGCGCTTAAAATGCCGCCGGAGTATCTCGCGATAGCGGAAAACGAGGGCCTTGAGCGCGCGATAACCGATTATATAGCCGGAATGACAGACCATTACGCTATTACGGTATATTCCGATATATATATTCCGAAAGCGTGGTCAATATAATATAAAGGAGGCGGTTTAATGATACCGGAAGACATAATAAATGAAATCAAATACCGGAATGACATAGAAACCGCCGTTTCACAGTATGTGAATTTAAAGCGCAGGGGGAAAAATCTTGTTGGACTTTGTCCTTTCCACAGCGAAAAAACACCGTCCTTTACGGTTTATCCGGAAAACGGCTCGTTTTACTGCTTCGGCTGCGGGGTCGGAGGCGATGTGTTTACCTTTACCGGGCTTATAGAGAACCTTGATTATATTGAGGCGGTCAAGCTGCTGGCGGAGCGCTCGGGCGTAACGCTTCCGCAGGACGGGTACGACGATTCAATGCAACGGCTTAAAAATAAGATTTACGATATAAACCGCGATACCGCCCGATTTTTCCACAGCTATCTTATGTCGCCTGAGGGCAAATGGGCGCTTGACTATCTTACGGGCAGGGGGCTTACGCTTAAAACAATAAGGCATTTCGGTCTCGGCGCGGCGCCCGACTCGTGGGATATGCTGATAAAGCACTTAAAGGGAAAAGGCTATTCAGAAAGCGATATGGTAGCCGCGAACGTAGTCGGCAAAAGCCAGCGCGGAACGCTTTACGACCGTTTCAGAAAAAGGGTTATGTTCCCGATAATAAATATAAGGGGAAATATAATTGCTTTCAGCGGCAGGGCGATGCCGGGTGAGGACAAGCAGGGCGGTAAATATGTAAATACCTCGGACACGCCGGTCTATAAAAAAAGCGCCAACCTTTTCGGCATGAATTTTGCTAAAAATTCCTGCTCGGAGAGCATAATACTCGTTGAGGGAAATATGGACGTTATATCACTCCATCAGGCGGGATTTACAAATACAGTTGCGCCTTTAGGCACCGCGTTTACGTCCGAGCAGGTCAATCTGCTCGCAAGATATACAAAGGAAATCGTGCTGACGCTTGACGCCGACGCGGCGGGTCAGAAGGCTATAAGGCGCGCGTCGGAGCTGCTTGCCGGTTCGGGGCTTAAGGTGAGGGTAATATCAATACCTGACGGTAAGGACCCTGACGAATATATAAAGAAGAACGGCGCCGACCGTTTCGCGGCGCTGCTCCAGGGTGCGGTAAGCGATATAGAGTACAGATTGCTGACCGCCGCCGGAGGAATCGACACTTCAAGCGACGACGGCAGGCTTAAATATATTTCCGCGGCGGCCGAAATAGTGGCGCAGAGCGACGATATGATAACCCGCGATATATATATAGGCAGGCTTTCGGAAAAATACGGCGTTTCAAGGACCGCGCTCACGGCGAAAATAGACGAGATAAGGAAGCGTAACGCGAAAGCCAAAAAGAAAAAGGAAATAACCGATATTATCCGTCCTAAAATCTCAAAGGACGACATAAATCCCGAAAGGCAAAAATCGGTAAAGGCCACCGCGGCTGAAGAAACGCTTATAGCGGTGCTGCTTAAAAATCCGGATTTTCACGTCACGGCGAAGGAGCAGCTTCCGCCCGAAAAAATGGTTACATCGCTTAACCGCAGAATATACGAAACGATTATTTCGGTGCTTGAGAGCGGAAGAAATCTTGATGTTTCGGTTTTCGCACAGACTCTGCTTCCGGCGGAGCTCGGGTATCTCGTTTCGCTGCAAAACAGCGAAAAAGCCGATAAAAACCCTGAAATTGTATTAAAAGATTGTATAAGGGTAATATTAGAAGAGGAAATGTCAGCCTCCGTACGCGAAAGCGCGGAAGCCGATACCGGGGACTGGGCAGCGAATCTGCAGAGTCTTATAGATAAAAAATCAAAGGGGAAAATATAATGGAAAAGAATAAAAAAGAGCAGGAAAAAAATCTGACCGGCAAGGAAAATAACGATATCTACGCGCAGGAAGAAGAAAAGGACCTCACGATAGACGATATAGAAAACGCGCCGGACGATCCGGAGGAGCTTTTTTCCGAGCCCCCCACGCTTGACATTGATTTTGACGACGAGCCGACCGACGATGAGCTCAAGCTCGAGGAAATGGACGTTGACGCTTTAAGCGACGATCTTAATTTCGACAATATGAACCTTGACGATCCGGTCAAGATTTATCTGCGTGAGATAGGCAGGGTGCCGCTGCTTTCTTCAGACGAGGAAATCGAGCTTGCGGTTAAAATATCGGAGGGAAATCAGCAGGCGAAGCAGCGCCTTACGGAGGCAAACCTGCGTCTTGTCGTAAGTATAGCGAAAAAGTATGTCGGCAGGGGAATGTATTTTCTCGACCTTATACAAGAGGGTAACGTCGGACTTATAAAAGCGGTGGATAAGTTCGATTATAAAAAGGGCTTTAAATTCTCAACCTATGCCACATGGTGGATAAGACAGGCGATAACAAGGGCAATAGCCGATCAGGCGCGCACGATAAGAATACCGGTGCATATGGTGGAGACGATCAACCGACTTAAAAAGGTGCAGAGCCAGCTGCTTCACGAAAACGGCTACGAGCCGAGCGAGGAGCTTATAGCCGAGAAAATGGAACTTCCGGTCGAGCGTGTGCGTGAGATTATGCGCGTGGCGCAGGAGCCGGTTTCAATGGAAACCCCGATAGGTCCCGAGGAGGATTCCCGCCTTATGGACTTTATCCGTGACGAGGACGCTTTGGCCCCCGACGAAGCCGCGCTCAAAACCATTACCAACGAGGATATTGACGGGGTTCTCAAAACCCTTACGCCGAGAGAGGAATCGGTCATAAGACTGCGCTTCGGACTTCAGGACGGCAGGTGCCATACCCTTGAGGAGGTCGGCACGGAATTCAACGTTACGAGAGAGCGTATACGCCAGATCGAGGCAAAGGCGTTAAGAAAGCTGCGCCATCCGGTAAGAAGCAATAAATTCAAGGACAGATAAGGCGTCCCGCCGTTTTTTGCAGGACGCTTGGTCCCTTACAGCGTTTTTTTACATAAGGAGCATAAATTTAATGGAATTTTCATATAAAACTAAAGGAGTATGTTCGAGAGCTATCCATATAGTTGAGGAAAACGGTATTGTAAAATCCGTGAAATTTGACGGCGGGTGCAGCGGAAACACGCAGGGTGTCGCGGCGCTGGCCGCAGGAATGGGAATTGATGAGGTTATAGGCAGGCTTTCCGGAATAAAATGCGGATTCAAGAATACTTCCTGTCCGGATCAGCTTGCGAAAGCGCTTGAAGAGTATAAAAACCGCAAAGGGTGAATGAGTTGAATACGGATATTGATATTAAAATCGCGGGTGACAAGCCGTCTGAGGACATAAAAAAGAGGAACGAGAAAAAGGAAGAAACGGCTGAGCCTAAAAAGGCGGATTCGCAGAACGCCAAAAAGCTCGGAAGAATAATTGCGGAAAAATTCATTAAAGACGCTGAGGATACCGAGGTTGCCGACGATTCGGCGGATTTCGAGATGATTATTCAGCGGCGCCTGCTTCTTTCGTTTACGGCTACGGTCGGGTTCGAGCAATACTGTTCGGACGACGCTCTTTGCGGAATAGCGCAGAAGAGCTTTATCGACACGCTTAAAAAGTACAGCGCCGAGCTATATAAATCATCGAGTGATACCGGAGCCTTTTCGTTTTATTATCTCGCCTACCGGCGCGGAAGCGAGATAGACCGCAGAATAGGGCAGACCTTCGCCATGCTCTGCTCGCACGACGGCGATCCGGTTTATCAGGAGCTCGGTGAGGCGCTTTACTGCTGGTTCCTTTCCGCGGTAAAAAAGACCGCGAAAGAGCTTTCACTTATTTGACATAATAATTCCCCTGTCTTCATATTTTAAGACAGGGGAATTTTTTTTCGGGAGGTTTTTTTGTGCCTGTAATTTACTTGAGTCCTTCAACGCAGGAGTTTAATCCGTATGCCGGCGGCGGCAACGAGGAATTTTATATGAATCTTGTGGCAGACGCCATGGAACCGTATCTTGTGGCGAGCGGGATACAGTTTGTCAGAAACACGCCCGATATGACCGCCGCCACCTCGATAGCAGCGTCAAACGCCGGAAATTACGATCTTCATCTTGCGCTTCACTCAAACGCGGTAGGCAGCGGGAACCCTACGGTGAGAGGAAGCGAGGTTTACTACTATCCCACCAGTGTAAGCGGGAAAAGGCTCGCGAATATTATAGCCGATAATCTTCAGGTGATTTATCCGCTTCCGGATAAGGTGAAGACCGTGCCGACAACAAGACTTGGAGAGGTCGCGAAGGTCAGGGCGCCGGCGGTGCTGGTTGAGCTTGCCTACCACGATAATCCCGAGGACGCCGACTGGATAAGGAACAATATAGATGATATAGCAAGAAGTCTTGTGCTGTCGCTTACCGAATATTTCGGAATACCGTTTAATATGCCGCAGCCGATTTCAACGGGATATGTCGTTACAAAAGGCTCAAATCTCAATCTGCGCTCGGGACCGTCACTTTCCGCGCCGATAATCGGGAAAATACCTAACGGCTCGGAGGTTATTATATATAACCGCCTGCCCGACTGGGATTTAATAGGCTACGGAGGTAAAACAGGATACGCGAAAAATAATTTTATTTCCGCCTGAGTCAAAGGCGTTTTGCGATTTCGGAGCAAAACGCCTTTTTGCTATTGTAAAAAGGGAAAAGATGTGCTAAAATCATTTAAAAGAATTATTCAGAGGTGTAAAAATGGAAAAGCAGTCTGTTTGCAGTAACTGCGGAAGAAAATATGACGGCAGTCTTAAAAGATGTCCTGAATGCGGGAAAATGGCTCCGCCGGATATTAAAAAGATAGCTGCGGTAGCGGTTTCGGTCGTCGTCGTGACATCTGCGGGCATGGGCTTTGTTTTCGGAATAGACGGGGACAGCGATATCACTCAGCGACCGGACAGCGCCGTTTCGGGGAACTATCCGTCTGATTATACCCATAATTCGTGGACAGGCTCTTACGGGGACGACGGTTATTCTTCTTATTTGCCGGACGATTATGATTCAGAGCAGGAGGAAAGCACCGACAGCACAGCTTCAGAGGATTCCGATACAGAGGAAAACGGACAGACTTCGTCGGAGGGCAATACATCTGAGGACAGTACGACAGGCGGCGATTCGTCCGGAAGCAGTACGGGCGGTCAGAGCAGCGGCGCGGGAAGCAGCAGTCAGGGCGGCAGTAAGCCCGAAAGCAGCAAGCCCGAAAGCGGGGGAAATGAGAGCACCGGCTCAGGCAGCGGCAATGAAAGCTCAGGTACGAATAGCGGAAACGAGAGCAGCGATGTCAGCGGCGGTGACAGTGAAAGCAGCGATTCAAGCGGTGATTCAGGCAGTGAGGATAACGAAAGCAATGAGTCAGGCGGCAATGAATCGGAAAGCAGCGGCTCGGAAAGCGGAAGCTCTGACAGCGAAGGCTCAGAAAACGTGCCGTCAACGGAAGAGCAGACGGAATGAGCATTTAAAGTGACAGAAGGCTGTATTCTTTACGTTGGTAAAATACTTTGAATTTGAATTTAGAGCGGCTGCACCAAGGCAGCCGCTTTTTTAGTAAATTTATAGCGGCAATACGCCGACTGTTTATATTAGGGCGTATTTGAATGATGTGTTGGTTGCAGTTTGCGTATGCGTCAATAATTGAGGGAAATATAAAATAATATGTTTTGAATTACTGAAAGAAATTTGCGGTTTCGGTATTGTTTTTTTCGACATTTTATGGCATAAATATATATAGCAATATAAAAAGGGCGCGAATAAAAATATAACGCTTCCGGACTGCCGCAAGGCGATGACCGGTAGGGGTAGGGGCGGATATAATGATAAAAGCAATGCGATATATTCTGGCGCTGGCTGTTGCGCTGTCGTGCGGCGCGCTGCCCGCCGGCGCGGAAACGGCAAATTATGAGGACACCGCGGTATATGCGGACGGATTTTCAAATCCGGAAAATCTGAATGACGGGAGCCGGACTACGGTGGCGCATTCCGGAGCCGGAAACCGTGTGACGCTCTCGCGTGAGGACGGTATCGCAGCGGTTTATATAGAGTTTGACCGTGTGCCGGAGCCCTGGAGCGTGACTGCTTCCGTATGGGACGAAGCTCTTAAATGCGGGGAAAACGGTTTTCTTCATGAGTACGTCGATTTATCCGGCTTAAGCAATGAGCTGCCGCGGGAAACGGTGCTTACCTTTAAGGAGGGTACGGCGGTCGGGGAAATCTACGCCTTTTCAGAGGGTGAGCTTCCTGACTGGGTGCAGATTTGGCAGCCTCCCTGTAAAGAGGCGGACCTTCTGCTTATTTCGTCGCACTCAGACGACGAGCAGCTCTTTTTCGCCGGTGTACTGCCGTATTACGCCGTGGAGCGTAAGCTTAATGTGCAGGTGGCTTATGTGGTGCAGCATTTTGAGGCAAACGGTGTTTTGGATCATCGCCGCCCGCATGAGCAGCTTGACGGATTGTGGACGGTCGGTGTACGCAACTATCCTGTGATGTCGGTTTTCCCCGATTTGTATTCAGAATCCTCGGACCGTGATAAGGCGCTGAAACAGGCGCTGTCGGTATATGAGGCGCAGGGCTATACCTATCAGGATTTTGTGGATTACATTTCCCGCTGTATACGGCGTTTTAAGCCGTTGGTGGTGGTCTCCCACGATCTTGACGGTGAGTACGGCCACGGGACCCACGTGCTGTGCGCAGAGGCGTTGGGGGACGCGCTTGCCAAGGCGGCGGACCCGTCGTGGAACTCCGGAACGGGAGATAACAGCGAAGCATGGCAGGTTGAGAAAACATATTTACATCTGTATCCTGAAAACAGGATTGTCATGGACTGGGATACTCCGCTTGAAAGCCTCGGGGGAAAAACGCCGTTTCAGGTGACACAGGAGGGCTTTGGCTGTCATAAAAGTCAGCACTGGACGTGGTTTTACCGCTGGATTTACGGAACCGAAGCCAATCCTGTCGTCAAGGCGTCAGATATTAAGACATATTCTCCTTGTCTTTACGGACTGTACGACACTAAGGTAGGGCAAGACAGCGCGGGCGGAGACTTTTTCGAGAATGTGCGGACCTACGCGCAGCGCGCTCAGGACGAGGCAGAGCGGCTGGCGGCAGAAAAGGCGGAGCAGGAGCGTAAAGAGCGGCTCGCGCTTGAGAAAGCGGAGCTTGAGGCGAAACGGCTTGAAAACGAAAAGGAAAAAAGAGTACGTTATGCGCTGATCGGTATCGCGGCAGCGGCTGCATTGCTCTGCGGAATTATTGTATGCCGCCATATCCGGCAGAGACACGGGAAACGGGAAAAAGTCGGCAGACGGTGAAAGAAAATTAAATTCCGGCTTTTGTCTGTACAGCCGCGCCGGCTAAAAGCGAATCGGCGTTTGCCGGTTTGAGAGTTAAACACATACGGGCTGCTCTGTGCGGGCAAAAGAAAGCAAAAGCGTAGTATGGGGTGAAATACTTATGAGAAAAAGCAGAATGTCGTTCAAGAGGGGCTATTTGATTTATCTCGGTGTTCTGGGAATTTTCGCGGCGGCGGCACTGATTTATGTGCTCGTTTTGCTGCGTCAATATGAGAAATCTCAGCCGGAACAGCAGGTTTGGAAAGCGGTTGACGAGCTGTCGGCGCAGGCGGCTGACGGATCGTTTTCAAGCCTGTATGAGCTGCCCGAAGCCGAACCGGGCGCTTTTGAAGAGGGACGTGACATTCGCAAAGAGTACCTCGCTCTTTACAGCAGACGTGACGATATGACTTTGACAAAGTCGGGCAGCTCGATAAAGGGGGATACCCTCGAGTATCAGGTGGAGTGCGGAGGCGTGGTGATCGCCAAAGTAGGCCTGAAGGCGGAAGGCTCGCCTGTGACAAAACTGGCGGTCTTCAGTATGCAGGATTGGGCTGTTGACTATGTGCGGCCGGAAATGAAAGCCCGCGACTATACTCTCACGGTTCCGGAAACCTTTACCGTGACGCTTAACGGAACGCCGCTTGAGGGAAAGCCGGAGAAAGACAGGCTGCGCACTTACACGGCGTCGGGTCTGTACCTTCCGCCGGATTTTTCGATTACCGACGGGACCGGCGGCAGTGCCGATTATTCGATCCGCAACGGCAGGGTGCTGGCAGAGTATTATGATTATAATTTGACGCTGCCGTCTTCCCTTACCGTTCAGGTAAACGGTGAGACATGGAAAGGAAAGTCCGAGGGCGAGGATAAGGTGCGTTATGAGATTACTGTGCTTGAGCAGCCTTCGGTAATTATCTCGGACTATTACGGAAATACGATTGAGTATGACGGAGAGGACAAGCTCCCGCTGACCGACTGCTTTATCACCGCTGATCAGCGGTATACCGTAGAGGTGGACGGGGCGCCGGTACCGAAGCAGGCGGTCACCCGCACGGAAAACCCCGATTATCGGCACTTTGCCGAGTATGCGGAAAATTTGCCGCAGGTGTGTACATATTCTGTCGCGGTGCTTAAAGAGGACGCGGAGATTACCGTTGCCGACGGGCAGGGAAAACCGGTGAAACTGGAGAAGGGCAGCGGCCCTTACAAATTTCTGAATCACGGGGACGTCCTTGATGAGGTTCCGCGTGAGGTGAGCAGTCAGATAGATGTGCTGAAGGTCGCTCAGGACTGGAGCCTTTTTATGAGCAATGATATGGCGTTTTCACGCATTAAGAGCTATCTGATACCCTCATCATACCAGTATGAGGCGGCTCGGAAATACGCTTCGGGAGCGGATATAACGTATACCAGTGAGCACACATTGGCAAATCCGGCGTTTACCGGCAACAAGGTGGGTAACTTCTGCCGGATAACTGACAACTGCTTTTCGGTGGATATCTCTTTTGTAAAGCATATGCGTCTGCCGTCAGGTACTCCGGTAGACGACACGATGAACGACAGGTTTTATTTCGTGAAATATGACGACCCGTCTGACAGCGAAAAGGAGGCTGTCTGGAAGCTGGTGGGAATGGAGGAGATTATAGATGACAGGAAATAGCGGAAAAAGCGCACCGCAAAAGCACGGAAAGCACGCGATGCCTTCAAGGAACCTCGGCCGTACCGTTGGGCGAATTGCATGCCGCGGTCTTGCCTGCGTGCTGACGCTTGCCGCCGCCGCGGCGGTTACTTTGCTGCTTGCGCTGCGTCTGATATGCTCTGACGCTTTCCCCACGGCTCAGCAGATGTTTGTCACAACGGTGCTTGAAACAGGGCAGTTAAAGTTTCTGGCTTCTTGGTTTTTATCCCCTGAAAAAATACAGACTATTGTGGACCAAAACTCGATGCAGTCGCTTGACGCTCAGGTGGATTCCGATCTGATACATATAGGCAAAAGCGGGCAGGTGGATACCGGCGGCGCCGAAAGCGATGAGCAGGATATAGAGATTGTTGAGGTTGCCGGCTCAACCTATACCGGCACGATGATGATTGTCAAGGACCCGTCCAGAGTGAGCCTTGCCACCATCTACCCCTGGCGGGAGAAGGGCGTTACACTGAATCAGCTGGTTGAGGACAGCGGAGCAGTGGCCGGCATCAACGGAGGACTTTATAACTCAAACAACAATTCAGGCGGCCGTCCTTACGGCGTGATAGTTTCGGGCGGGGAAATCCAGTATAACAAGCCGAATGAATATCCCGGTCTTGTGCTTATCGGCTTTACCGAGGAGCACCTGCTTCAGATTATTGATATTTCGGATATGAGCGCCGCTCAGGTAGAGGAACTGGTAGAAAGGGAGAAAATCCGTGACGCGGTCACCTTCCAGGAGGAGGCAAGCGACAGCAATAACCATTTTGTTCAGCTCATTATCAATAATGAGGCGCGCGACATGAGCGGACGCGGCAGCGGACTTAACCCGCGCACCGCAATCGGCCAGCGCGCGGACGGCGCCGTGCTGATGTTTGTCACCGACGGACGCGGAAAATCCGGACATCTAGGAGCGTCAAGCGGGGATCTGATCGCGGTAATGCAGGAGTTCGGAGCGGTGAACGCAGCCAATCTTGACGGCGGCAGCTCGTCCTGTATGTATTATAACGGGGAATATCTAATGTCAAGCGTTACCTTTTACTACTCAAATTCTTCATGGAGGCTGCCTGCCGGCTTTGTGGTGAAATAAGAGTGGTACTGTATCATTTTGTTTGACAATCCATTTCAAGAATTTGATGTATAATCAAAGAGAATTAATAAGGCAATTAAAATGGTATAAAAGCAACGAAAATACAACATGGAATGTAAAATCGAATACGTAAAACTGGCAAAAGAACTTGGCGGCGCAAAGGTGGCTGCTGAATTAGGGAGCCCCGAAAACACCGTGTATGCATGGGCAAAAGCTGCCGGAGAGGGAAGGATGGATACCGGTCCGGGTTCCCACACACTGCAGAAAGCCATAACTCTTGCAGAAGAAGTACATATGCTCCGCAGGTAGAATAAAAAGCAGGAAAAAGGAATCCGCCGACTGAGAGAAGAACTGACAATCGGGGAACTGAAAACCCTATTCTCGAGATACTTAATCAACTATTGGAACAACCGGAGGATATGCTCCTCCAATGACGGACTTCCCGCTATAGTCAAGAGACAGAGATATTATAAATCTATGGATGCTGCAGCTTAAGTATTGAAATCCTTGTAAAAAGTATTAACCAATATTGACAACAGTAATAAATAAGCTTGTTACATCGGTTATCACATAACAAGACGAATGGACGCAGAGACAAACAGCATAAATAGGCGGCGATTTTGCAAAGGTAAAGTCGCCGCTTTGTTTTAATGCCTTTAGGCTGGTTTGCTCAAAGAGCAAACCAAACAACCACCCGCTATGCGGGTGTGCGTAAAAAGTTATACAAAAAAATTCCCCTAAGTAGTACAATAAAATTATCGGAACCGGTTCGGACAATTGTGATGCTAATAATGTAACAAACAGCGCAAGAAAAATGTATATGGGGA
>CALWDJ010000034.1 GCA_944376655.1 uncultured Clostridia bacterium | reverse complement strand
CAAACTAATTCTACCACAGGTTCGTCACTATGGACCTATTTTTTTATTTTATTTCAACTTCATTTTACAACGCGCGACTATATATTTTCAGAAAAAACAGGAACTTTTTTCTGCCGCATTTAATATTCAAACCGCCGTAAGGACAGAATATAACGCCCGTTCCGCCGGCGTATTTTCATTATATTTTTATTCAAAACACAAAAATTGTCGAACGGCTTTATTTTTTATTGCTTTTTATATAATAGGTGTGATATACTGTATAAGTTATGATATAATTTGCAACTGCGCGCTTTATTTCTCTGTTATTCCGAGCAGAGCCGCGGCGTTTCCGGAAAGAATTTTCTGCGTGCTTTCACTGTCAAGACCGAGTCCTTGCAAAGCGTTCAGAAACTCCGCCTGATCCGCCCACGGCGAGTCGGTGGCGAAAAGTATCCTGTCCGCGCCATGCGCGGCTATTATTTCCCGGCATTTTTCGGGATATTTGTCAAGCACAAAGGAAGTATCCATATACACAGGCTTTCCCGCGAGCTTGCTGAGAACCTCGTCCGGCAGATCGCAGCCGCCCATATGGGCAAGGACAAGTTTACCGTCTATTATACCCTTAAGGCGGTCAATCACATTAAGCACCATATCGGGCGTGCAGTGCACGCAGTCGCGGTACCCTACATCTATGCCGGCGTGGGTCACGGTTACAAGTCCCCTTTCCGCGGCGCCCTCCATTATTTTTACATATCTTTCATCGTCAAAAAAAACGCCCTGATAGTCGGGATGGATTTTTATTCCGAAAAGTCCGGCGGCCTTGATATTATCAAGTATCTCATCGGTATTTTCGCAGTCGGGATGTATCGCTCCGGCGTATATTATACCGTCTTTTCCGTTTAATTCCGCAGCGAGCCGGTTTATCGACTCAACCTGCTTCGGCGCCGTGGCGACAGGAAGTATCACGGAAAAGTCAACCCCCGAAACTCTCATCGACTCCTTAAGCGCGTCAAGCGTTCCGGCGGTAAAGGCTTTTACATTGCCTTTCTGCGAAAGAAAGGATATTGTTTTTTCTGCGATTTTATCGGGAAATGTGTGGGTGTGGAAATCAATAATCATTTTGTCCTCCGTATAACCGCAAAGTTTTATAAAAAACGGTTTTATATATTATAACATAAAATTTTAATTTTTAAAGGTGATATAATGACTATCGTTGATCTGCTGGAAAAAAACAGCCGCGAAATAGGCGCGAAAACGGCTCTTGTGGAAATAAATCCCGAAATGAAGGATAACCGCCGTCTCACATGGCGCGAATACGGGCTTGTGCAGCCCACCGGACGCTCCTATTACCGCAGAGAGATCAGCTGGACGGTTTTCAACGAAAAGGCCAACCGCTTTGCCCACGCTCTTGCCGAGCGCAACATAGGCAAGGGCGATAAGGTCGCGATACTGCTTATGAACTGCCTTGAGTGGCTTCCGATTTACTTCGGTATTTTAAAGGCGGGTGCAATAGCCGTTCCGCTCAATTTCCGCTATTCGTCTGACGAAATCAAATATTGCCTTGATTTGGCGGAAGCCGATATGCTTGTTTTCGGGCCTGACTTTATAGGCCGTGTCGAGGAAATTGCGGACAGCATAAGCAAGAACCGTCTGCTCATTTACTTCGGGGACGGCTGTCCTTCCTTCGCGGAAAGCTATTCCGAGCTTACGGCGAACTGTAAAAGCAGCAATCCGGAGATAAGCCTCAATGAGGACGATCTCTCCGCGATTTATTTTTCTTCGGGCACAACCGGCTTCCCGAAAGCCATACTTCACCGTCACAGGGCGCTTATCCACGCAGCGCGCGTTGAGCAGAACCACCATTCGCAGACGAGGGACGACTGCTTTCTCTGTATTCCCCCGCTTTATCACACGGGAGCTAAAATGCACTGGTTCGGCTCGCTTATAAGCGGCTCGAAAGCGGTTCTGCTCAAGGGCACAAGCCCCGAGCTTATACTTCACGCCGTATCCGAGGAAAAATGCACGATAGTATGGCTGCTTGTGCCGTGGGCACAGGATATTTTAAACGCGCTTGACTCAGGCAAAATAAGACTTGAGGACTATGACCTTAAAAACTGGCGGCTTATGCACATAGGCGCGCAGCCTGTTCCGGCGAGTCTTATAAAGCACTGGCTCAGATATTTCCCGAACCATCAGTACGACACGAACTACGGTCTTTCCGAATCGATAGGACCGGGAGCTGTTCACCTTGGCGTTGAGAACATAAGCAAGGTGGGGGCGATAGGCGTTCCCGGCTACGGCTGGCAGGTAAAGATAGTTGACGAAAACGGCGCGGAGGTTACCGGTGAAAATGTAGGTGAGCTCTGTTTAAAGGGCGACGGCGTTATGGTCTGCTACTACAACGACCCGGAGGCAACCGCCAAAACGCTAAAGAACGGCTGGCTATATACCGGCGATATGGCGATGCGTGACAGCGACGGCTTCATTTACCTTGTAGACCGCAAAAAGGACGTTATAATAACCGGAGGGGAAAACCTTTATCCGGTACAGATAGAGGACTTTATACGCGGATTTGACAAGGTACACGACGTTGCTGTAATCGGTCTTCCGGACGAGCGTCTCGGAGAAATCGCGGCGGCGATTATCCAGATAAAAAGCGGTGAAGCCTGCACGGAAGAGGAAATAAACAATTTCTGTATGGGAATGCCGAGGTACAAGCGTCCGAGAAAAATAATTTTCGCCGACGTGCCGCGCAACCCGACAGGTAAAATCGAAAAGCCGAAGCTCCGCAAGATGTACGGCGCGGATCATCTGGTTTTAGAGCAGAGCAAAAGATAAGCTCTGCCGCGGCAATCATATAAAATCAAAGGGGATAAATAAATGACACCGACCGTTATAATAACTCTATGCCTGCTTTTATGCTTCTTTCCGCTGATGATAGGCGTAGGTTTTTACTACCGCAAGCGTGCCATAGGAATAAACGGATTTGTTTTGGGCTCACGCTCGGTAGGCCCGTGGCTGAGCGCCTTCGCTTTCGGAACCTCATATTTCTCCGCGGTTATTTTCGTAGGCTACGCCGGACAGTTCGGCTGGAATTTCGGGCTTGCTTCTACCTGGATAGGCCTCGGAAACGCCTTTATCGGCTCACTGCTCGCCTGGAGCGTATTAGGCAGACGGACAAGAATAATGACCCAGCACCTGCACAGCAAGACAATGCCTGATTTCTTCGGCGCGCGTTTTGAGTCAAAAAAGCTCAAAATAGCGGCTTCGGTTATCACCTTTGTTTTTCTTATTCCGTACACCGCCTCTCTTTACAACGGTCTTTCAAGGCTTTTCTCAATGGCGTTTTCCGGCATAGACTACTCGGTATGCGTTATTACGATGGCGGTGCTCACGGGCGTTTATGTGCTTGTGGGCGGCTATATGGCGACCGCTATAAACGATTTTATACAGGGTATGATTATGCTTGTCGGCATAGTTGTCGTGATTCTTACGGTGCTTAATGACAACGGCGGATTTTACGCCGCGGTGGAAGCGCTCGCCACAGGGGAAAACGGCGGCTGGGAGTATGCGTCATTCTTTGGCACAGACCCTGTTTCACTGCTGTTTGTCGTACTGCTTACCTCGCTCGGTACATGGGGGCTTCCCCAGATGGTCGGCAAGTTTTACGCCATAAAGAACGAGGAAGCCATTACCAAAGGCACCGTTATTTCGACGATTTTCGCTATAATCGTAGCCGGCGGCTGTTATTTCCTCGGCGGCTTTGGCAGGCTTTACGATGTCGATATTGCGGCGGAAGGCTATGACGCGATAATACCCGAAATGCTCTCTACCCTTCCGGCGCTTGTCATAGGCATAGTAATAGTTTTAGTGCTTTCGGCGTCGATGTCCACCCTTTCCTCGCTTGTGCTTACAAGCGGCTCTACTGTCACTCTCGACTTTATAGCGCCGCTTTGCAGAAAGAAATTGAGCGAAAACCGTAAAATGCTTATAATGCGGATTTTTATAGTTATATTCATTATTATTTCGGCTGTAATAGCCATTTTCCAGGCAAAACAGCAGAACCTTTTCATCGCCCAGATGATGGGTGTCTCATGGGGCGTACTGGCAGGCTCGTTTTTAGCGCCCTTCCTCTACGGACTTTACTTTAAGGGAACCACAAAGGCGGCGGTAGCGGTATCCTTTATATTCGGAACCGTTCTTGAAATAATCCAGCTGCTTATTTCCGTAGGAGTAATAAGTGTTGCCGGAATACCCGTTTTATCCTTTGTTTTCACAAACTCGCTTTATTCAGGAGTTTTCGCCATGGCGGGCGGACTAATTCTCGTGCCGGCGGTAAGCCTTGTAACCAAAAAGACACGTCCGGCGGACACAGAAAATATGTTCTCGTGCTATAATACGACTACAAACGTACAGATAACCGACAGTCTCGGAAACTAACAGGCGCAAATCTGCCAAAAAGGATTAACCGGATTTATAACCGATTATCATATATTCAAACCATTACCCGAAAGGAGCCATTAAATTGAAAAAGCTGATGCTTGGCAACGAGGCAATCGCCCGCGGCCTGTACGAAGCCGGAGTAAAGATAGTTTCGAGCTATCCCGGCACACCGTCGACAGAGATTACCGAATTTGCCGCAAAATACGATGAAATATACTGTGAATGGGCGCCAAACGAAAAGGTTGCCGCCGAGGTTGCCTTCGGCGCGTCACTGAGAGGAACGCGCAGCGCCTGCGCCATGAAGCATGTCGGTCTCAACGTAGCCGCCGACCCGCTCTTTACCCTCTCCTACACCGGCGTAAACGGCGGGCTTGTCATGATAGTAGCCGACGACCCGGCGATGCATTCCTCACAGAATGAGCAGGACTCAAGACACTACGCGATAGCCTCAAAGGTGCCTATGATAGAGCCGGCTGACGCGGCAGAGGCAAAGGAATTTATAAAAGAGGCATACAAAATTTCCGAAAAGTACGATACACCCGTGCTTTTCCGTATGTGCACGAGAATCGCTCACTCACAGTGTCCGGTTGAGCTTTCCGACCGTGAGGAAAGAGAGCTTCCGGCATATGAGAAAAATCCGCAGAAATACATAATGGCTCCGGCGAACGCCGTCCGCCGCCACCCCTTTGTAGAGGAGCGCACGAAGCGTCTTTCAGAGCTCGGTGAGACAACGGCTCTCAACCGTACCGAAATGGGCGGCACCGAAACCGGAATAATCTGCTCCGGCACCTGCTACCAGTATGTCAAGGAAGTGTTCGGGGACAGTGTTTCGGTACTGAAGCTCGGCCTTATAAATCCGCTCCCCGTAAAGCTCATACAGGACTTTGCAGCTAAGGTCGGCAAGCTGTATGTAATCGAGGAGCTTGACGGAATAATCGAGACCCACCTTAAGACAATAGGAATCGACTGTGTCGGCAAGGAGCTTTTCTCACCGATAGGCGAATATAACCAGTCGTCAATAAGAGCGGCGTTCGGTCTTCCCCAGCCCGAAACCGTAAGCGCTGACTCGCAGATACCCGTGCGTCCCCCTGTTATGTGCTCAGGCTGTCCGCACAGAGGTCTTTTCTACACTTTGGCAAAACATAAAATCACAACTCTCGGAGATATCGGCTGCTATACCCTTGGCAGCACCGCTCCCCTTTTCGCGCTTGATTCAACCCTTTGCATGGGCGCGTCGGTATCGGGTATTCACGGCTTCAACAAGGCCGGCGGCAAGGAAAGCGAGAACAGAACCGTCTGCGTAATAGGCGATTCCACCTTTATGCACTCGGGTATGACGGGACTTGTAAACATATCCTACAACGCTTCAAATTCAACCGTTATAATACTTGACAACTCAATCACCGGAATGACCGGTCATCAGCAGAACCCGACCACCGGCTACAACATAAAGGGAGACCCCGCCGCGGCGGTTAATCTTGAGGAACTGTGCCATGCGATAGGCATTAAGCGTGTTCGCGTTGTGGACCCCTACAATCTCAAGGAATGTGAGGACGCGGTGCTTGAGGAGCTGGCAATTGACGAGCCTTCGGTAATTATATCAAGAAGACCCTGCGTACTGCTTAAATATGTAAAGGCGAAGCCGCCTGTAAAGGTCAACACAGACAAGTGCGTAGGCTGTAAAATGTGTATGAAGCTCGGCTGCCCGTCTGTCAGCATAAAGAACGGCAAGGCGCATATCGACTTTACCCAGTGCGTAGGCTGCGGCGTATGCACACAGCTTTGCAAATTCGGCGCCATTGAAACGGAGGTCGGCAAAAATGAAGGTTAAAAATGTAATGATTGTAGGCGTAGGCGGTCAGGGCAGTCTTCTCGCGAGCAAGCTGCTCGGCGCACTGCTTACCGACGAGGGATATGACGTAAAAGTCAGCGAGGTTCACGGCATGAGCCAGAGAGGCGGCTCGGTTGTAACCTATGTGCGCTACGGTGACAAGGTGTATTCCCCCGTAATTTCCGAGGGCGAGGCAGACTTTATTGTTTCATTTGAGCGCCTTGAGGCGGCACGCCATGCCCCCTGCCTTAAGAAAGGCGGAAAAATAATCGTAAACTCCCAGATGATAGACCCCATGCCGGTTATTACCGGAGCGGCGGAGTATCCCGAAAACGTGCTTGAAGAGCTCAAGGCAAAGGGCGTTTTCGTTGATGACATTGACGCCTTAAGCCTTGCCTCCGAAGCAGGCAATCCGAAGTGTGTAAATATCGTGCTTATGGGCAGACTCGCCAATTATCTTGATATAGCGTATGATAAGTGGATAGCCGCCATTGAAAAAATTGTAAAGCCCCAGTTTGCGGAAATGAATAAAAAGGCTTTGGATTTGGGATATCATTATAAAACTTTATAAGAGGTTAGGACGATGGAAAGATATTATCAGCCGGAAATTGAGACTCTCCCCTATGAAAAAATAAGGGAGATACAGAATGAGAAAATCGTAAAGCAGGTAAAGCACGTTTATGAGAACGTCGCCTATTACAGAAACCTGATGGACGAGAAGGGTGTTAAACCCGAGGACATCAAAAGCGTTGACGACATTAAAAAGCTGCCGTTTCTTACTAAGGCAGACCTGCGCGAGGCATATCCCTACGGTCTTCTCGGAACAGACCTTAAAAACTGCGTAAGAATACAGTCAACCTCGGGAACAACCGGAAAAAGGGTTGTCGCTTTCTACACGCAGCACGATATTGACCTTTGGGAGGACTGCTGCGCGAGAGCAATCGTCGCCGCGGGCGGAACCAATGAGGACGTATGTCAGGTATGCTACGGTTACGGGCTTTTCACCGGCGGTCCGGGACTCAACGGCGGCTCGCATAAAGTAGGCTGTCTCACGCTGCCTATGTCATCGGGCAATACCGACCGCCAGATACAGTTTATGATGGATTTAAACGCCACAATTCTCTGCTGCACCCCTTCTTATGCCGCTTACATAGGAGAAACGCTCGCCGAAAAGGGCTACAAGCCGGAGGATAACAAGCTCAAAGCCGGTATTTTCGGCGCCGAGCCGTGGACAGAGGAAATGAGAAGAGAAATTGAGAAAAGTCTCGGCATAAAGGCTTACGATATTTACGGACTCACCGAAACCAGCGGCCCCGGAGTGGCGTTTGAGTGCTCCGAGCAGAGGGGTATGCATATAAACGAGGACCATTTCTACGCCGAGATAATCGACCCCGAAACCGGAGAGGTTCTGCCCGAAGGCGAAAAGGGCGAGCTTGTCTTTACCTCGCTCGACAAGGAGGCTTTCCCGCTTCTGAGATACAGAACAAGGGATATATGCGTTCTCACAAGAGAAAAATGCTCCTGCGGCAGAACTCATGTAAGAATGAGCAAGCCGATGGGACGCAGCGACGATATGATGATAATCCGCGGCGTAAACGTCTTCCCGAGCCAGATAGAGACCGTTCTTCTCAATGAGGGATACACGCCTAACTATCAGATAGTCGTTGACCGTGAAAACAACAGCGACACGCTTGATATTTATGTTGAGCTCTCCGCCGACCAGTTCTCAGACAAGATGGCAGAGACCCAGAAGCGCGAAAAGGTACTGACCGACGCTATGCGTGCAATGTTAGGCATCGGTCCGAAGATACATCTTGTAGCGCCCAAAACCATAGTCCGCAGCGAAGGAAAAGCTGTAAGAGTAATTGACAAACGCAAGTTGCACGATTAAGGAGGAATTAAAATGGCAATCAAGCAGTTATCCGTCTTTGTTGAAAACAAGCCCGGCCGCCTCATACCGATGATCAAAGCACTCTCTGACGCGCAGATCAACATCCGTGCCATGAGCATTGCCGACACTCAGGATTTCGGTATACTCCGTCTTATCGTTTCAGACGAGAAAAAAGCCAAGGAAATTCTCTCGAATTACTCAATAGTCACCTCAATAGAGGTTATCGCCGTAAAGATAAGCGACAAGGCAGGAGCTCTCTGCGGCGTTCTTGACGCCTTGGGCGACGCGGGAATCAACATAGAATACACCTATGCCTTTACCGCGTCCGCAGATTTCGGCGCTTACGCCGTAATGAGGGTTGAGGACAACGCCGCCGCCGAAAAGGTGCTGAACGAAAAGGGCTTTGCCACCCTTGGAAACGCGGACATCGACAAAATCTGATTTTCTGAATGCTTTTAATACAACGATATTCCGAATAAGATTTTAAATTTATAAGGCTTTTATCAGAAAGCATAATACGCGAAAAATCCGTACAGCGTAAAGCTGTACGGATTTTTCGCTTTTTCAGTCAAAGTCTATGTCCCCGCTGCCGGTGACAATATCGCATGTTCCGCCCTCTTCTGAACGGGGCAGCTTTACAGTTCCGCTGCCGGTTTCGGCGTTATAGATTTTTGGTGTGAGCAGCGAGCCCGAAACGTCGCCGCTGTTTGTTTTGATATAAATCGAGTCAGCGTCGCTTTTATCAAGCGAGACATCACCGCTCCGGCTTTCGGCGCGTATTTCGCCTGCCGCCTTAACTCCGTCAAATTTTATTCCGCCGCTTGACGACTGAGCGGAAATATTCTTCGCATTTGCCTCTGAAAGCCCGGTATCGCCGCTTGACGATTTGATATTTATCGCCTGCGCCGCGGTCACTTCCGAAATATCTGTCTCCCCGCTTACGGTATTTATGTCAATAACGTCTGCCGACAGCTTTTTGATTTTCACATCTCCGCTTGAGGTTTTTACTGTAAAATCCCCGTCAAACACGGCGGAAACACCGACGTTTCCGCTGGCAGTAAGAATATCTGCCGAAGAAAATCGGAAATCCTCCGGCACCGTAATATCACCCGATCCGCTTTCAAATAAAAGCGCGCCGTACGTTTTTTCCGGCAGATATACCGTAATATCGTATTGTTTTAGCGAAATGCCAATCATCATATACCATTTCCTGCTGTCGTTTCTTGTGATATTAAGGACATTATCCTTTACCTCTACCGTATGCGTAATATTCCCGTTCTCTCCGCAGACGACCCTGCATTTCCCGTCTTCAGAATAACGCAGCCTTACAGCGCAGTCCTTTGCGTCAATGCTTATATCCTTAAAGCTCCCGTTTACCTCATATTCTTTTCGTGTCAGCGAAGACATCTCAAGCACTGAAAAATCAAATCCGGTAAAAGCCGCCGCGCTGACAAACAGCACGCCGCCCAGTACAATCAGTGCCGCCGATACGATAAGCGCCGCTTTTCTTGATTTTTTCATTTCCGCTCCTCCTTTCCGATTACCGCCGATCTTAAAGCGCAAAGCGCTTTTTTAGTCAATACAATCATGCCTTTCGTGATTTCAAAGCAGCCGAGATACGAAAGCACCGCGAGTCCCGCGCAGATAAGTCCGGCGCCTAAAGACATAACAGCCGCCGCCGCGTTTCCGTTTGACAAGAACGGGCAGGCAGCCGCGCCGACAATTCCCGCCAGTCCTCCGGCTCCGAAGCTCAGTACAACGGCATAAAGCGAAACTATGACCGCCCAAAGCGAAGCGTACACCGAAACCACTGTCACCGCCGCAGCGACAAGCAGCGAGAGCCAGATCGGCGAGCCTGCCGCGATAAGCACTATTTCCCACGCCTTAAGCGCGCGTTTGGGCTTTACTCTTGCCTTTACAAGCCTTGTCAGCGGAATTTCGGCGATAATCTGGGCTGAAATCTCATCAACGCTGCCTGCTTCCGCCACCGCCTCTTCCTCAGTGAGCCCCTCTTCCATTTTATCGTCTATCATCTCGGCGTAAAAATCAACCGATTTTTCGATATCCTCTTCGGGGAGACAGCCAAGACCTCTGCGCAGCTCCGAGAGAAAATCACTCTTGTTCATCACTGTTATCCTCCTTTGTTATAAAACGGTATACCGACATAATTTCCTGCCATTCACTCTTGAATTCCTCAATGCGCTCCGTTCCGAGCGGTGTGATGCTGTAATACTTTCTCAATCTGCCGTTATGCTCCACGCTTTTTACGGTCAGCATCTGCGCCGATTCAAGCCGTCTTAAAATCGGGTATAGCGTGGATTCCGATATTTCAACATACGGTTTTATTTTCTTTATAATGTTGTATCCGTAGGAATCCTCGTTTTTGATAGCCGCCAGCACGCATATATCAAGCAGTCCGCGTTTAAGCTGTATATCCATACCATACCTCCTTACGCATTATACTATATCACACATAGTATTATTTGTCAAGCAGTATTTATAAAAAACAGGGGCATTTTTTCTGCCCCTGCTTTTTAATATTTTCTTTATCCGATTTATAATTTTCAGATTTATATTCTTCAGCGCGCGAACTGGCTGTTATAGAGCTTGGCGTAAAATCCGTCCGCCTTAAGAAGCTCATCGTGGGTGCCGCTCTCCTCCACCCTGCCGTCTTTAATGACGAGTATACAATCGGCGTCGCGTATAGTGGAAAGTCTGTGAGCCACCACAAACGAAGTCCTGCCCTCCATAAGCCTTGTAAACGCGTCCTGAACCTTTATCTCGGTTCTTGTATCTATTGACGAGGTAGCCTCGTCAAGTATAAGCATCGGCGGCTTAAGCAGCATAACACGCGCTATGCAGAGAAGCTGGCGCTCTCCCTCGGACAGTCCGTCGTCATCGTCAAGCACGGTGTCATATCCGTTTTTAAGCCGCTTAATAAAACCGTGCGCTCGCGCCGCCTTTGCCGCGGCTATTATTTCCTCATCGGTGGCGTCCGCCTTGCCGAAGGCTATATTTTCCCTTACGGTGGCATTCTTTATCCAGGTGTCCTGAAGCACCATTCCGAAGTTTTTGCGAAGGCTTCTTCTCGTTATGCTCCTTATATCGTTCCCGTCAACCTCAATGCTCCCGTCATCTACATCGTAAAACCTTAAAAGCAGATTTATAAGCGTGGTTTTTCCGCAGCCGGTGGGACCCACCACCGCAATTTTTTTGCCTGAGCCGGCAAAAAAGCTGAAATCCTTTATAAGCGTCCTGCTCTTGTCATACGAAAAAGCCACGTTATTGAAGGTCACGTCGCCGCGCGGATTTTCAAGCTCCACTGCTCCGTCGTCCGAAACCTCAGGCGGTTCGTCTGTAAGCTCAAAAATTCTCGCCGCGCAGGCAAGGGCGTTCTGCAGCTCGGTCACTACTCCGGAAATCTCATTGAAAGGCTTGGTATACTGATTTGAATACGCGAGAAAGCTGACAAAACCTCCCACCGTTATCATATTCATAACCGCGAAAATACCGCCGATAAGACCTACGACAGCGTAAATGATATTATTTATAAACCTTGTGACAGGATTGGTAAGCGAAGAAAAGAAAATCGCTTTAAGCGAATACCTGCGCAGTCTCTCGTTTATCTCATCGAAATCAGATACGGTCTGACCCTCTCTTGAAAAGGCCTGAACGGTTTTCTGATTCTGTATCATCTCGTTTATATAGGCGGTCTGCTCTCCCCTTGTCTCGGACTGCTTTTTAAACATATTGTAGCTGCTGTTGGCGATAAAGCGCGCGGTAAAAAGCGAAAGCGGGGTAAGCACCACCACGGCAAGGGCAATCACCGGCGAAATCGTAAGCATAAAAACAAGTGTTACAACTATTGTGACAACTCCTGTAAAAAGCTGTGAAAAGCCCAGAATCAAGCCGTCGGCGAACTGCTCGGCGTCGGCTATCACACGGCTGACGATATCGCCGTACGGGTGAGAGTCCGAAAACGCTACCGGCAGACGCTGAAGATTTTTAAAGGCGCTGTTCCTTATGTCCCTTACCGTATTGTAGGCGATGCGGTTGTTTATTATGTTCATAAGCCACTGGAGCACTCCGCCTGCCGCGGCGCAGACAAGTATTCCTATAAGCGCCTTTTTTACCGCGGCAAAATCAACGCCGCCCGCCGCGGACAGACCGTCTACCGCGTTTCCGGCAAGCACCGGTATATAAAGCGTCATAACAACGCTCAGAGCAGAAAGCAGGAGGGATACGGCAAGCAGTATTTTAAATCTGCCTATCGCGGCGATAACCCTTTTAAGCACTGTCCTGTTTTTCATTATCCCACCGTCCTTTCAAGCTGCGACTCGCAGATTTCCCTGTAAACCTCGCAGCTTTCGAGCAGCTGCTCATGGGTGCCTGTTCCGGCTATTCTTCCCTCATCCAGTACCGCTATGACATCGGCATTCCTTATCGCCGAAACACGCTGGGACACCGTTATTACCGTCGGTGAGAAATCGGTGTTTTTAAGCGCGCGGTTAAGCGCGGCGCCGGTCGCGTAGTCAAGAGCGCTCGCCGCGTCGTCGAGTATAAGTATTTCCGGCTTTCTTACAAGCGCGCGGGCAATCGTCATTCTCTGACGCTGACCGCCGGAAAGGTTTTTGCCGTCCTGCTCAAGCATAAAATCAAGCCCGCCGGTCTTATCAAGCACCATCTGCTTTGCCTGCGCCGTTTCGAGCGCCTGCCATATTTCTTCGTCGGTCGCGTCGGGTTTTGCGAAACGGATATTATCACGCACGCTGCCCTTGAAAAGCGCCTTTTTCTGCGAAACCACCCCGATTTTCCCGCGCAGCGCTTTGAGGTCGTAATTTCTGACGTCCTCTCCGTCCACCAGCACCCTGCCGCCGGTCACATCGTAAAATCTCGGCAAAAGACCTATAAGCGAGCTTTTGCCCGAGCCTGTCGAACCGATTATACCTATCGTGCTGCCCCGCTTTATTTTAAGGCTGATACCGTCAAGCGCGTTTTCGCCCGTGCCGTAGGAAAGCGATGTATTTTCAAACTCCGCGGCGTATTCGCTGCGGGTATCGCCCTCGGTAACCGTGCCGCCGGTCATCTCCGGCTTTGTATCAAGCACCGCCTGTATGCGGTTTCCGCTTGCTATCGCTTTTGTAATGCTGATTATAAGGCTTGCGAGCTTGATAAGCTCAATAAGTATCTGCGACATATAGTTATACTGCGCGACAACGTCTCCGCCCGACATATTGCCCGAGCCGACCCTTATCGCGCCGACATATATAAGTACTGCGATCGCCGCGTTTATTATAACAAAGGTTGCCGGATTCATAAACGCCGATATTTTACCGACTGCCAGCTGCATATCGGTAAGGACGCGGTTTTTACCGGTAAAATCGGATATTTCATCTTCTTCCTTGCAGAAAGCCCTTATCACCCTTGTGCCGAGCAGATTTTCCCTTGTTTTGCCGAGCACGGCATCGAGCTTCTGCTGTACCTTGCGGTAAAGCGGTATCGTGACAAGCATAATCGCGAAAACCACAACGGCAAGAAGCGGCACCGCTACCGCGAAAACCAGAGCGGTGGACGGGTCAACCGTAAATGCCATAATTACCGCGCCGAAAACGACTATCGGGGAACGCAGCACCAGTCTGAAGGTGAGATTGACTCCCGACTGAACCTGATTAACGTCGCCCGTAAGCCTTGTTATAAGTGTGGACGCTCCCGTTTCGTCAAGCTGTGAATAAGACAGCTTTCCTATATGTGCGAACAGTGAATGACGTACCTTTGCGGCAAAACCCACCGCCGCCTTGGCCGCGAAATACTGCGCCGACACCGCGCAGACAAGTCCCAAAGCCGCAAACACGGCAAGCACGCCGCACATTTTGAGGATATACTGCCTGTCCCCCGCGTAAATGCCGTTATCTATTATCGCCGCCACCACAAGCGGAACGATAAGCTCAAATACAGCCTCGGTCAGCTTGAAAAACGGCGCCAGAACGCTTTCCTTCTTATAGTCCTTTAAAAATCTCAGTAATCTGAACATTCTTCTGCCCCTTGGGTTTATTTTATCATCTGCCGGAATTCTTCCTCGTCAATAACCGGTATTCCGAGTGCGTTCGCCTTGTCGAGCTTGCTGCCCGCCTCCTCGCCGGCGAGAACGTAATCCGTCTTTTTGGATACAGACGACGAGGTCTTTCCGCCGAAGCTCTCTATAACCGCCGCCGCCTCACTTCTTGAATAAGAGGGCAGCGTGCCTGTAAGGACAAAGGTTTTTCCGGCAAAGCGGCTGTCCTTCAGCTCTTTGAGCGACTTCATATTTACACCGGCGGATTTCAGTCTTTCTATCATGGCGCGGGTCTCGTCAAGCGAGAAAAACTCATACGCCGACATGGCGAGTATTTCCCCGAAGCCGTCAATCGCCTCAAAATCGGCCTGCGAAGCGGCAAGCACCGCGTCAATATCCCCGAAATTTTCCGAGATAAGCGCCGCCGCCTTGCTTCCTATATGCCTTATCCCGAAAGCGTAAATCAGTTTTGAAAGGTCGTTTTCCTTTGATTTATCTATGGCGTTTTTAAGATTTTCCACCGTTTTTTCGCCGGTGCGTTCAAGCCTTGAAACCGCGTCGAAATCAAGTCTGTAAAGGTCGTCTATATTGTGTATGAGGCCTGCCGAAAGCAGCTGCTCAAGCACGGCGGGACCTAAGCCCTCAATATCCATCGCGTCGCGCGAGGTGAAATGTATAAGGTGACGCAGCAGCTGCGCCGGACAGTCGGCGTTGGTGCAGCGAAGAACCGCCTCGCCCTCCTCCCTTATTACGGGAGAACCGCAGGAAGGGCATTTGTCCGGCATTCTGAAAGGCTCGGCGTTTTCGTTATGCTTTGCTACCGAAAGCACCTCGGGAATTATATCCCCCGCCTTTCTTACCACTATCGTATCACCTATGCGAATACCCTTTGATGTGATAAAATCTTCATTATGAAGCGTGGCGCGGCTTACCGTAGTGCCGGCAAGCTGTATCGGGTCAAACTCGGCGGTAGGAGTAAGCGCCCCAGTTCTGCCGACATTTATCTCGATATTTTTAAGCACCGTTTCCTTTTCCTCGGGCGGAAATTTAAAGGCAACCGCCCATTTCGGAAATTTCGACGTACTTCCGAGCTCCTCTCTGTATGCCAAATCGTCAACCTTTACAACAGCGCCGTCTATATCATACGGAAGACCGCCCCTCGCGTCGCCTATCCGTGTTATCTCCGCGACAGCCTCGTCTGCGCTTACGCATTTTTTATATGTGGGCAGAGTATTAAAGCCCTGCTCCTTTAAAAAGTCAAGCGTTTCAATGTGGGAAGTAAATTCCCGTCCGGTTACCCGCTGAATGTTGAAAACAAAAATATCAAGCTCTCTTTCAGCGGTTATTTTGGGATTTTTCTGCCTTAAAGAGCCCGCCGCGGCGTTTCTCGGGTTTTTCGCCGGCGCCTGACCTGTAAGCTCCTGCCGCTCGACAAGCCGCTCAAAGCTGTCCCTCGGCATATAAACCTCGCCCCTGACCTCAAGCTCGCCCTCAAACTTTATCGCTCTCGGAATGCTTTTAATCTGCATAAGGTTTGCCGTAACGTCCTCTCCGGTTACTCCGTCGCCCCTCGTGGAGCCGCGGAAAAACAGACCGTCCCTGTATTCGAGCGAAACCGACAGCCCGTCGATTTTCGGCTCAACCGACAGCGCGGTGCGGCTTAAATCTATCTTTTCGGTAAACGCGCGCAGCTCGTCAAAGCTGAAAACGTCCTGCAGGCTCTCCATTTTTACGGTATGCTCCACCGGCTCAAAAAGCGTAAGCGCCGCTCCGCCCACCGTGCGTGTCGGCGAATCCTCCTTTACAAGCTCCGGAAACTGCGCCTCCAGATTTTCAAGCTCACGCAACAAAGCGTCGTACTCGAAATCCTCTATCTCAGGGGAATCCTCAATATAGTATTTTTTGTTGTGGTACCTTATAGTATCACTTAAGTATGCTATTCTTTCTTCCGCCGATTTTATATCCATTTTTTCACCTTTCTCCGGAAGACTGCCGCTATTCTCCGGCAACCGCCCCGTAATCGTTTATAAGACCCGCTGTATTGTCATTCTCGCTTTCTATAACCTGTGTAAACGCCTCCGGCGTTATGCCGACTATAACGGTCTGCGCAGCCATTGCCGATGTCGCTACCGACACCCCGTCCTTATATCCGGCAACTATAAGGCTTCCGCGTATGTCCATATCCACTGAAATGATATGAAGCACCTGATTTATCCCCGCGGATTTGAACTCATGCGAAAAAGTAACCCTCGCGGTTGCCGTAAGCTGCATTTTGAAGTGAACCTCGGGACCTAAGCCGTTTGTGTAGATATTTGACAGGAATGTTCCCGCCGGTATATTGAGATCGTAATATTCTCTTTCTGAAATAAGCGATGACAGCCTGTTTGACACAAGGCTTTTAAGGCTGTTAACCTTCACCACATCGGTTTCAAGGCTCGTTACCTGCCCTGCCTCGTTTCTTGTCAGCGTAACCATATCGTTATACGACACGCCCTGCTCCTCAAGAATAGCGACAACAGCATCGTTCGCCGAATCAAGCAGTATCGTCTCTGCAACGCTTTCGGCATAGGTTATTATGAGCGGACGCATTTTATAAAAGCAGACAGTAAGCAATATTATTGCCGCAAGAATAAAAGCTGTCAGCTTAAACGTAAAATGCCCTGTTTTATGTCTGCGCCTTTCCATCACGGCACCTGCCTTTCCACAGTACCATATTACGGAAAAAACGCGCAGTTGTTAATAAATTATACCTCTTTTCATTCAATTATTCAAATGAAATCTTGACTTTTTTTAAAATTTACAGTACAATGACATTTAATGTGGGTGTGGCGGAATTGGCAGTTTTGAACCGAGCGCTGCCTGCGGCAGATTAAGCGAAGGTTCAAAAGGCGCAGCGGTCGGAATTTTCCGGCTAAAGCCGTTTGAAAATTCCGGGCACCGCAAGAGTCACGCAGGTGCGGCTGCCTGAGAAAAATTTAATATGCGGGTGTGGCGGAATTGGCAGACGCACCAGCCTTAGGAGCTGGCGCATTAGCGTGCAGGTTCAAGTCCTGTCACCCGCACCAAATGGTATAAATCCGAACCCAATACCAATCGGTGAAGGGTTCGGATTTGTCATTTATTATGACTATCCGAACTTTAATGCAAAACACAAAAATTAAAATTCGGAGGGTTACTTTATGAAAACAGAACTTTATAACATCGGTACTTGGGGCAAACTGCATTATGACTTTCTTTATCGCAATCAAAGGTCAGTTATTAACGCTATGCGGCTTAAGGGCACATTGAATGATTATCTTATGGGCATTGATAGAGACGCTGAGGATATGTTCAATCTTATTAACAAGCAAACAGCTGAAATTGAGGACGTAACCGAACAACTGAAAGCTATTGACCAAACCGAATGGATTCGCCGTATGAACTGTATCAGAAGCAGAGCAAGAGAATTTGTGCTGAAAGAGCTTATATATCAATAATACCAAAAGGGCGAGGGATACATCATCCCCCGCCTTTATTCTTGCTTTTGTTTTTGCTCTTTTCATATTCCGCTTTCCATGCCGCAAATTCAGCTTGTCCCTCTTTTGAGAGAAAGAATTCACGGATATCAGGCAGCATTGTCCGTGCAATGGCTTCAAGAATATTGTCCGGAATCTCCGATGTTCCGAAACGGTTTCCAAATATCCTGTATTTAAAACGCACAAATAGTTGCTTGAGGATATTGCCGTATTGCAAATTATAAATATCACGCCAATACGTAATCACTTGTTTTTTGAGTTCATTTATTTCCATAGAATTCTCCGTTCAAAGGGTTTTAGGGATTTGCCCTAACAAGGCCGTGTTATATAACTTGTGGACGCACACAATGTGAGGACACAAAGGCGATGCTTGCTGAGGCAATACCGTAGCAGCATCATCCGAATTTGGATAGCCAAATTCAGTGCTTGCCAGACCATAGAACACAGTACGCAGGACATAAAAAATTATGTATTTTCATTCCTGTAATAAAGTCGTTTGTTCCTGATTTGATGTATTTTATTATTAAGCCAAAGTGGCTCTAATTTTGTTATAAACGATGTGACATGAGCCAAATATCAGCGTTTTGGCTCAGCCTACTATAAGCGGTAACGCCTGTCGGAAAGCAGAAATTTAACGTTTTCATATTTCCATATCCGTGGTCAATACCAATAAATATTTGATTTTTAAGTTCTATCATTTTTTCCTCTTTTCTTTACGCATTTTCACAATGCATATTTTATTTGATTTACTGTGCTGAAGTGGTCTGGGCAATTTTTGCCCAGACCACTTTGAAATAAGTAATTTGATATGAATGGCGTTCCTTCCCCGCTGTCTTTACGCGGCGTTGCCGTGCTCTCTTTCGCCCGAAGGTCATCGCACAGTCATATCTCATTCAGCCGGTCGTTAAATTTTCAAGTTTCATTGAAAGGATCTTTGTATTGTCTTGCTGAAAGTTTAAAACTTTACCGTTCATCTTGTCTTTTCCCTTCATCTAACGTCAAAAAACAAGGATTTTATGAATTTATTTCTGCTGCCGATACGGTCAATACGCCCGAACCGCTGTATAATACGAACCGGGTTCCAGTGTATATCATAGTTTATCAGATAATCGCAGTCCTGCAGGTTTTGACCTTCTGAAATACAGTCGGTCGCGATAAGAATATCGATGTCTGTTTTACTGCCGGGCATCAGAAGCTCTCTGTCCTTTGAAATCGGTGAAAAACAAGTGAGAACAGTGTTAAGATCCGACCGGAGTTTCGGACAGGTTGTCCTTCCTTCGACTGTTCCGGTAATCATTGCTGTATTCAGTCCGAACTTTTCTTTAGTAAACCGGCTGACATTATCATACAGATATTCTGCCGTATCGGCAAATGCTGTAAAAATTATGATTTTTTTATTATTTTCGTTAATAGGATGCATTTGCTTGTCCGTAATAACACGGAACAGCTCCTGAAGTTTTGAATCGTGTTCCGGAGTTATATCCGCAATCATAAGTGTAAGCAGTTCAAGAACGTCCGCGTCTTTTTTCAGGCTTTCCCGCCATGATATATAGTCCATGTCGGCAAGGTCTATTTTTACTTTTCTGCCGAAAGAAAACAGTTCGTCAGTGTTTTGATCTTCTGCGTCAAACTCATCAATGTCGGAAATATCGGTCAAATCGAGACTGGCTCCGGATTGTTTGTCAAAACTGTCGATTGTATCAATAGTATTTTCAATTAGTTCTTTGATACGGGTCAGAGTAAGGTTGAAAGAGTATACCGAGCTTTCCATACGTTTCATCAGATTGATTGCGGTAAGCCGTCTTATGCCTTGCTCTCTGTTTGCTTGCGTAAATCCGACATTAACCTTGTTATCACCGTACAATTCCGCGTATTTTTCCATTTTACTCGACTGTATGTAATGCGTAGGCGTATAAATTGTGAGCGTAAGCAGCATAAGCTGTTCAAAAATCTCATTGTAGTTTATCGCCTTTTTCAGGTCAGTAAGATGCGGACGCAGGGATATAGGTTTCAGTCTTGTGGGAAATGTACCAATATCGCTGGTATCGTAGTATTTCTGAATATGCTTTCTTGAACGCGCTATGGTAACACTGTCCAAAACCTCGAAAAAATCGAAATCAAGCATTTTTAAAAGATTTTCAGTTGTTCTGTCACGCGGCTCCCATTTGCTCCATATATTGAAAGCTCTCTGTGCATTTTTGAATATGTCATCAATAGAACGGGTGGTATTCAGTTTTTCGTCAATGAAATCCGTATGACCTTCATAGGCAAGCGCAAGCTGATTTTTTAAGTCGTTAAAGCGGTTATTGACCGGTGTAGCCGACAGCATAAGAACTTTTGTTTTCACACCGGCTCGGATAACCTTTTTCAAGAGCTTTACATAACGGTTTTCCTTGTCATTTTCATCAGGATTTTCCACTAATTTACCGCCGTTACGGAAATTGTGAGACTCATCGATTACGACAAGGTCATAGTTGCCCCAATTTAATCTGTCCAAATCAAGCCCGTTTGAGGTTCCGCTTGTCCGGTTGAGATCAGTGTGATAAAGAACATCATAACGCAGGCGATCCGAGGCAATGGGGTTATTAACATAGTTGTCCTTATATGTATTCCAGTTGTTCGTGAGTTTTTTAGGGCAGAGAACAAGCACTGATTTATTGCGGTTTTCATAATACTTGATAACCGAGAGCGCTGTAAAAGTTTTTCCGAGTCCTACGCTGTCCGCAAGGATACAGCCGTTATATTTTTCAAGTTTATTGATAATAGCGAGAGCGGCATCCTTTTGGAAGTTATACAGCATATTCCAAATTTTACTTTCTTTGAATCCGGTCGCTTCGTTTGGAAGAACATCTTCTGAAACATCTTCAAGAAACTCGTTGAATATGTTATAAAGCGTAACAAAATATATAAAGTCGGGAGAATTTTCATTATAAGCGGCTGTTATATTATCAATTACTTCATCTGTAACAACCTGCATTTTGGAACTGTCATTCCAAAGACTGTCAAAAAGCTCAATATATGCCATAGAGAAAGGTTTCTCGGTTTTTTGAACCATATTGTAAGCGTTATTTCCGCGCTCACAGCCAAGATCAACAGTTGTAAAACCGTTAACCGGCATATAATTCTTATCATCCAGATTAATAAAACCCATCATATTATCGTTTGTAATATTTGATTTAAAGGTAACCTTTTCTTTTATCCATTCAGCACATTCCTTGGCAATTGCCTTTTGAGTAAGCTCATTGCGAAGCTTTACTTCAAATTCCGTACCGTATAAGCTTCGTTCTCGGTTGAGGCGAGGAATGTAAAACTCTCTTTTTTCCTTTTTGGCTTTTTCGGTTGTGAATGTCGGAGAAGTAAAAATAAACCGTAATTCATCAATGTTTTTTAATTCTTTTTTTAATTCCTGAAAGGCATATATAGAGAAACAAGCTGCCGCAATAGATAGCTTACTGCCTTTTTTGATTTCAGCAGACAAATCATCTTTAAGCTTTTTTGTTGTATTGTTGATAATTTCCATAGCTTATTCTCCTACATTTTATCGTCCTTTTATTATTATAGGACTATTGATATCCAATAAGGCGTACTTTCCTTTATTCATCAATAAACTCCATTATATCGTCAGGGGTGCAATCGAGGGCCTTGCAGATATTACCTAATACTTCAGTAGTGACATCTTCGTCCCGTGCTAATTTCAGCATTTGATAACGATTAAGCTGAGCCGCTTCCTGCAAGTCTTTCTTTTTCATTTTTCTGTCAATCAGTATTTTCCATAGCTTATTGTATCTGACAGCCATTCTTAATTCTCCTTTGCCATAGATTATGGTAATGAATTTGTTTTATTATAGCGTATTTTTTCAGATATATCAATCTTATGTGTCGAATTTCAAATAATGTTATCGAAAAAACTATTGATTTATAATAAGCAAATTACTAAACTCAATGTTTACAAATTAATAAAACTATCCTATAATACAAATATAAGTTTATTTGTATGCATTTGGAAAGTCATATTTTATCGATGACATTTTGCATCGCAATTACGGAAGATACTTTCTTTTAGAACTCGCGTTCGCTTCAAATAAGATTGACTGCGAAACGCGGTATCGTCTTAGCAAGCACTGAATTTGCTGTAGCAAATTCGCTTGTTAGGGATAGCCCTAACACCCCAAAATCCAGATAACATCAAGGAAAACTTGTGTTATACACTCCAAAAGAAAGGCAGGTGAAAAGAAATGAAAGGCGTAATCTATGCGAGATATTCTTCCGACAATCAGCGTGAAGAATCCATTGAAGGACAGCTTCGCGAATGCAAGGATTTTGCTGAGAAAAATGATATTCAAATCATTGAAACCTACATCGACCGTGCGTTGTCGGCAAGAACCGACCGCCGTCCGGATTTTCAGCGGATGATTAAAGACAGTTCCGGCAAAAAGTTTGAGGTTGTAATCGTTTGGAAGCTCGACCGATTTGCCCGAGACAAGTACGATTCGGCACATTATAAACGAATCCTAAAAAACAACGGCGTAAAGGTGATTTCCGCAACCGAAGCGATTTCAGCCGGTGCTGAAGGTATTTTGCTTGAATCAATGCTTGAAGGAATGGCAGAGTATTACTCGGCTGAGCTTTCAGAAAAAGTCATACGAGGACTGACTGAAAATGCACTGAAATGCAAATATAACGGCGGCACATTGCCGATCGGATATATCATTGACAGTGAGCAATATTTTCAGATTGATCCCCTGACGGCTCCTGTCGTGCTTGACGCTTTTAAGCATTATGCAGACGGGACGTCGATGCGTGAAATTACCGATGAAATGAATCTGAAAGGTGTTCGCACAAAGCGTGGCGGAAGAATCAGCATTAACAGTGTCACCAGAATGTTACATAACCGCAAATATATCGGTGAATACAAATACAACGACATTGTTCAGCAGGGCGGTATTCCGGCAATCGTTCCTGAAGATTTGTTCAACCGTGTGCAGGAGCGTATGGCGGCAAATAAAAAAGCTCCGGCTAAACATAAAGCCGAAGACGAATATCTTTTGACAACAAAGCTGTTTTGCGGTAAGTGCCAATGTTATATGGTCGGCGAGAGCGGAACGAGCAAAACCTCTTATGTGCATCGGTATTACAAATGTGCAAGTGTGAAGAATCACAAGGGTTGTGACAAGAAATCAGTCAAGAAGGAATGGATTGAAAACCTTGTGATTGAGCAAATCAGAGCATTGATTTTTAATGATGATTTGATAGAAAAGCTTGCCAATAAGGTAATGGCATTGCAGGACAAAGAAAATACAACATTACCTCTGCTGAAAAAGCAATATGCCGATACGCAAAAATCCATTGATAATATGCTTGATGCCATTCAGCAAGGCATCTTGACAGCATCAACAAAAGAGCGGCTCGAAAGCCTTGAAAAGCAAAAAAGCGAATTATCCGCTCAAATCGTCAAGGAAGAAATGGCACAGCCGACGCTTTCTCGAGAGCAGATTGTTTTCTGGTTTCACAGATTCAGAAAGCTGGACACAAAGAAGCTTGAACACCGTCGCAGGCTTATCGACAGTTTCGTCAATGCGATATTTCTTTATGACGACAGGATTACATTCACTTTCAATTACAAAGACGGTTCGAAAACATTAACTTTCACCGAGCTTGAAAAATCAGGCTTGGGTTCGGATATAAATGCACTCGCTGCACCATATCGGGAAATGTGCTTAAATAGTACATTTCCCTTTATTTGGTGTCTTTAGACGTGGAAATAAACCCTCGGTTCTACCGAGGGATAGTAAAACGAGCGGAGCGACAATAGAAAGGGCGAGCTTGATGCGAGCCGAAAGACTTTAAAAAGAGAAGAACCTCCAGTATAATAGTAGTGGTTTGGCGACCGCATTACTAAAATACAGGAGGTTTTTCAAATGAAAGAAAATAATGAGATAAGAAGTTCAGCCCACAGCAAGTATAGGTGTCAGTACC